>JAYTUV010000128.1:0-4053 GCA_043744395.1 Aestuariivirga sp. | reverse complement strand
CCGTCAGCTGTCCGTTCACACGGTCGGCCTTGAAGTTGATGTTGGAACCTTCCTTGAGCCTCTTCATCATGGCATCGTCCTTGATGGCGAAGACCATTGTCATAGCTGGCATCTCAAGGTTCTTCAGCTCGCCGTGCTTGATGGTGACCTTCATCTGCTTGGCATCCAGCTTCTTGACGACACCTGCTGTTAGCGGTCCAGCCGGAGTCTCGGCTGATGCCACCACTTTGGTTGCAGATGGTTGTTCGGCTGGCACCATTGCCACACCACCCTTACCAGTCACCATTAAGAGGCCGTTCATGCCGGCTTCATAATGACCTGGAATCATGCAGGCGAACTTGAACTCTCCTGCTTTTGCAAACGTCCAGATGATCTGCCCCTTTTTGCCAGGTCCCAGTCGGATGGTGTTATTATCCGCGTGTATCATGTCAGGGTTCTTCTTCATCAGCTCACGATGCGTCTGAACGTTTGCGTCCGAATCCATCACAAACTCATGTTCAATTTTGCCTGTGTTGTTGAAGCTCAGAATGACTGTTTCACCTTCTTTAAATTCGAATTTGCCCGGAAAGAACGCCATCTTGCCATCGTCCGTCTCTTTCATGGTGATTTGGACTGTGCGCTTGGCGTCTTTTTTCACGCCCGCCTTGCCGAGTTCCGTTACGTCAGCGAAGGCCGATGCTGTTGTCAAAGCGGCCAATGCCATGGCCAGAGGTAGTGCAAGTTTCATCATATTCTCCTGTGTTGATGATTATGGTGGATTGATAGGAACCAACGATCAGCCTGGGCTCACAAGCGTTGGCTTGTAGTTTTTGCGGGGGTGAATGACATTAAGATTGCCAGTCTTCTCACCCTCTGCCTTAGTGGGATCAGGCGTTTCCCCAGACCACTCGTATGACACCGTGCCCTCGGGGTGCTTGAACCAACCCGGATCGGCATAGTCGTTGGATTGCAATCCCTCGCGCACCTTGACGACTGAAAACATGCCGCCCATTTCGATGGGACCGAACGGACCAAAGCCCGTCATCATCGGCAGTGTGTTGTCCGGCAGTGGCATCGACATTTCGCCCATGTCGGCCATGCCCTTGGTGCCCATGGGCATGTATTCTTCCTGCACCTTGCGGATTTTCTCTGCGACCTTGTCTTTATTGGCGCCAATGAAGGTGGGTATGTCGTGGCCCATGGCGTTCATGGTGTGATGCGATTTGTGGCAATGGATGGCCCAGTCGCCCTCGTATTTTGCATCGAACTCATAAGCCCGCATGGCGCCCACTGGCAGATCGATGGACACTTCAGGCCAGCGCGCCTCAGGTCTGACCCAACCACCATCCGTGCAGGTCACTTCAAAATCATAGCCATGCATGTGAATGGGATGGTTCGTCATAGTGAGATTGCCCACGCGAACGCGCACCTTGTCATTCTTTGCTACAGTCAGTGGGCTAATGCCAGGGAAGACGCGGCTGTTCCATGCCCAAAGATTGAAGTCTGTCATGGTCATAATCTTCGGCAAGTAAGATCCTGGAGAGATGTCAAAGGCATTAAGCAGGAACACAAAGTCGCGGTCGACACGCATAAACTTCGGGTCTTTCGGGTGGATGACAAAGAAGCCCATCATGCCCATAGCCATTTGGGTCATTTCATCCGCATGCGGATGATACATAAAGGTACCACTCTTCACGAGATCAAACTCGTAAACGAAGGTCTTGCCGGGTTTGATGTGGGGCTGCGTGAGGCCGCCCACACCATCCATGCCAGAAGGCAAAATCATTCCGTGCCAGTGAACGGTGGTATGTTCTTCCAGTTTGTTGGTGACAAATATGCGCACACGGTCACCTTCCACTGCTTCAATGGTGGGTCCTGGCGACTGGCCGTTGTAGCCCCAGAGATGCGCGTTCATGCCGGGGGCAAGCTCACGGATCACGGGTTCGGCAACCAGGTGAAACTCCTTCACACCATTGTTCATGCGGTGAGGCAGGGTCCAGCCATTGAGTGTGACGACAGGCTGATAATCTGGCCCGCTTGTCGGCACGATGGGCGGCTGCATGTCGGGCGACTTCATTATTTCCGCCTCGGGCAACGATTTTGCCATTGTCTTTGTCCAAACAGCGGTGCTTGCGAGAATAGCACCTGCTCCAATCATTCCACGTCTTGAAATCATAGTTTCATTCCTTTATTTTAAAATTCAACGTCCGGCATTACTGCCACTGGAAAAACCACCGTAAATGGCTGATTTGATATCAATGTCCGCCAGCCAGAAGTTCTGCTTGGCCGTCACTGACATCAACAAGGCTGCTTGTGTGGCTCGCGTGTCTGCTAGCAATTCGAATGTGCTGGAGATCATGCCATTGTATTCGAGCAACACTTCATCACTGATGATCTTGCGTAAGGGCACCACCTTGTCGCGGTAATGAATGGCAAGATCATGTGTCGAACGATACTTATCGTAAGCCTCGCGAGCCTCAGAGCGGATGTTGACAGCTCGTTCAGCCACGCGGTTGGCGGCTTGCATGTAGACCATTTCACCTGTTCTGAGCCGCGCTTGACCAGAGTCAAAAATCGGAATAGCGAAATCGAATTGGAGCACTTTACGGGACAGGTAAATGCCGTTTGAACCACCTTGCGCATTTTCCCATTCCCCCCCTGCCATGATGCCAAGATCCGTAATGTAACGTGTGGCATTGGTGAGTTTGTATTGCCGCGCCAATGCCTCGAGATTGAGCTTCGCGACCTGCAAGTCGACGCGCTTAAGCAAGGCTTCGCTTTCGATATTGCGCTTATTGGCCGCTGTCGCAGGCACGCGTGGCAATACGCTGGGCACGTTGAAGTTCGTGTCCTCTCCCCAAAGCCCCATGAGTCTGATCAGTTCCTCTCGCGTGCCGCGCACCTGCATGCGGGCTTCGGCCAACTGGCCCGAGATTTCGGCATAAGTTGCATGTTCCCGCGCCTGTGCTGCTTTGGTAAAGGCGCCCGTTTTTCCAAGTTCGCTGGCAAGGTCACTTGTGGCGTTGGATGCTGTTTGAGCCTTTTCGAGATAGGTGACAGTTTCTTTGGCCGCTACAGCCCGAACCCATGCACGCTTCGTATCAAAAGCAAGCTTCAAAGCACTTTCAGCCGCACGGTGTTGTGCCGTTTCAAAAACTTTTTCAGCAATATCGATGCGCTGTTTCCGCGTGATCAAGGCCAGAATATTTCCCGCGATAAAGTTTTCGAACACGGCAGCAGAGTCAGCGATAGTGAGCGTCAACTTGGGGTTTTCAAACAATCCCTGCTGCCACAAATCTGCGGCCGTAATTCCAACCTCTGCGAAGTCCGCTTGCAGCCCACGATTGTTGATGAGCGCTATCTGCATAGCCGTGTCGGCGTTTAACGTTTTACTATCACGCAACAGAGCGCGTGTTTTATCAGCCGCACGTTGCGCATCTTCGCGCGATTGAATCCAGACAGTGGATTTTCCCGTTGCCTTAACTGTATGGCTTTGAAAACCAGCCAATCCCATTTTAGGGTCTTCGAGAAATGATTTGTCACCTATCGACGCACATCCCGCCAGCAGTGAAGATGCCATCAACGCCGCAAGTGGTTTCTTCAAAAAAATTATCATTGCTTCTTATCCCCTTCAGTCGTCGTTGGCGGCTCGTCGCCGGTCAACCACGGTTCAGGTGATGTTGGTTTGCGATGAACGTAACCGGTTATTACTGGATGGTAATGCGTCGGATTGACTTTGGCAGAGGCCAAAGCGGGCATTTTTCTGGCCGACACATTCGGCAGCATAACTGAGGACGCACAACCTGTTAAAAAAAGGCTGGTGACCACAGCGATAAACGCAGTTTTCATGATAATTTCCAAAAATTGAGCAAAAATATGTGTTCAGCTCAAACCAAACACAAGACGGATTTCGGGTGTGAAATCAAGCGCGCGGTGGGCGCTTCAAACCATTAACACTGCGCGAATACACTTGCCGATCCGTGTCCGAGTATTGAACTGACACAGCCAAGGCTACAAAAAAATCAGAGGCGTCAACAAAATTGGCAACACTCAAACAGCCCATATCACAGCAAT
>JAYTUV010000127.1:0-16009 GCA_043744395.1 Aestuariivirga sp. | reverse complement strand
CCACAATTGGCGTTGCCCGTTTGCATTTGGGCGAACTGCCAAAGCTCGATGCCATGTTAGCCCGCATTCAAAATGAACTCTTTGATTTAGGTGCTGATCTCTGTGTGCCAGATCGCGGGGAAAAACTGGAATTTGAACCATTGCGCATTTTGCCAAAACAATATGAGCGCATTGAAATCGAAATCGATGAGCTGAATGCGGAGCTTTCGCCTTTGCGGTCATTCGTTTTGCCAGCAGGCCACGCAGCCGCTGCACAATTACATGTGTGCCGTACCGTCTGCCGTCGCGCTGAGAGATTGATTGTGGAACTGGCTGCCATCAAAAGCGAACATGTGAGCGAAGGTGCTATCGCTTACATCAACCGCCTGTCAGATTTTTTCTTTGTGGCCAGCCGCTGGGTTAATTTTAAAGTGGGTTCTGGTGATGTGCTGTGGGTGCCCGGTAAAACGCGTTAGCTATTTTACGATGTGGCCAACAAAGGGCAGCTCACGGAACTGATGTGCCATATCCATGCCGTAACCCACAACAAACCGATCAGGGCAATCAAAACCACAAAAATCGGCTTTGATGCTGGCCGCGAGATGGCCGGGTTTAAACAAAAGGACGGCTGATTTCACAGACTTGGCACCGCGTGCTGAAAGCAAATCCTTCGCATAAGCCAAAGTCCGACCTGATTCCAAGATATCATCCACCAACAAAACATCGCGTCCTTCAACGATTGATTCAATATCACGTAGCACATCAACCTGGCCTGAAGATGTTTGGGCCGCGCGGTAGCTGGCGAGAATCATAAAATCAACTTCGGGCGATAAGCCAGCATGGTGCATAGCGCGAATTAAATCGGCAGCGAAAATAAAACTGCCTTTTAAAACTGGCACAACCAAAAGCCGGTGCGGCTTGATGGCTGCAATTTCATGGGCCAAAACCGTAATGCGTTCCGCAATCTGGGCTTCGGAGAAAAGGACATCAATGCGGTGTCCGTCAATTGTGATACTGCTCATGGCTTAGCGTTTGAGCTTATTTCATCCAAATGTGCAAAGCGAATCTTCAAGTTCTTCGCAAGTTCCGGAGGAGACGCAACGCGGGTGGTGAAGCTTGTGGTTTCACCGGGCCTTAAAGGCCTTGAGGCCGTATCAAGGGTCCACGTATATATTTCTTTGGTATCTTCGGCATGGAGAGCAAAGCGCAGAGACGGAATTTTACGAACCGAATCCGTGGAATTACTAATCTCACCTTTGATCATCAAAACATGAGCACCATCAACAACTGTATTCTGCTGTTCCACATGACGAATGTCCAAGCCATAGATATTCACATTATAACCCAGTTTTTCATAAACACGAATCGTGGCGGGTGCTGCCATAACAACTGTTTCGGGAAGCAATGCTGCGGAAATAAAAGGCACCAAAGCAAATAATACAAGCGAAGCCCATCCACTAAAGCGTTTCCATTTTTGGCGGCGCTGAAGTGCAAAACCTTCTTGAGCAGACTTTGCGGCCTCAACCAAACGCTGCACATCAAATTCAGGTTCGTCGCGGTGTTCTACGACCCGCGCCACAGATCTGCTTGGAACGTCAACAACATCAATCACCGGAAGCTCTTTCCAGCGATGCCCACAACTGCGGCATGACACGGAGAATGCCTGATGGCCATGGGCATGTTCACCAATTTCATAGCGGGTTGCGCAAGACGGACAGCTGACTATCATTTTATGGGTTAAACCTAACGATTCGGGAGGCCCGCAAAAAGGCCAGATTGTTCTGAGACAGGCTAACAGCAAACGTGGTTAATGCGCGGTTAAGACCCTGAGCAGTAACACGAAGGTTCAAGTGGAGTGTTTTGAGATTGATTGAGTTGCAAGGCGTTGGCCTGCGTTATGCTGATGGACCGGAAATTTTGAGGGATGTGAGCTTCAAGATGGAACAAGGTGACATGCGGTTTTTAACCGGCCCTTCGGGAGCGGGAAAATCGTCACTGCTGCGTCTGCTTTTTATGGCGCTGAAACCAAGCAAGGGTCTCGTGTCGATTTTTGAACGTGACATATCGACTTTGAGGGCGAGCGAACTTCCGCTTTTGCGCAGGCGCATTGGTGTTGTGTTTCAAGATTTTAGGCTTCTTGATCATTTGACGACATTTGAAAATGTGGCCTTGCCCTTGCGGGTGATAGGTCAGAAGCCAGATGAGTACCGCAAAGATGTGATGGATTTATTGGATTGGGTGGGCCTTAAAGACCAAGCCCATGCCCATCCTGAAATTCTATCGGGTGGCGAAAAACAACGCGCTGCCATTGCCAGAGCTGTTGTGTCAAAACCTGAGATTCTTCTGGCCGATGAGCCCACAGGAAACGTTGATCCCGTGTTGGCCAAGCGTTTGCTGCATTTGTTTCAGGAATTGAACCGCTTAGGCACAACCGTGTTTTTGGCCACCCATGATTTGCAATTGATCAAACAGGCCAGAGGTTATGTTCTGCGTTTAGAGCATGGAACATTAAAAGATGAGGCGGCGTGATGGATGATTTGATCGCCAAGCCTGCGGCCATTATTCCGTCCGGTGTTGCTTCACTGCGCACCATGACAGTGACCATGGCTGTGATGTGTTATCTGGCTTGTCTGGCCATTGGTGCGTTGATCTTGATCAACCGCGCCGTGGATGATTGGACCCACGGCATTTCACGGGAGGTGACGGTTCAGCTTCGCCAAATCAGCAGCGTTGATATTGAAGCTGAATTGCAAAAGGCAGCAACTCTTCTGGAAAACACCAAAGGTGTTGCTTCGGTCGAAACCTTGGACCGTGGTTCAAGTTTAAGGCTTTTGGAGCCATGGCTTGGCAAAACCAATCTCGATGATTTGCCGATACCGCGTTTGATCCGTGTGACCATTAATGAAACCAGCCCGCCAGATTTTAAAGTTCTAGAAGATAATCTGGTTGCAAATATCAAGGGTGCAAACCTTGACACGCATCGCCGCTGGGAAACAGAATTGGCGCGGATGGCACATAGTCTGACACTTTTGTCGGGGTGGATCCTAGCGCTGATTTGTGGCTCGGCTGTTGCCATGGTTATTTTTGCGGCACGCGCGGCCCTTGATGCAAACCGCGAAGTTGTCGATGTGCTGCGTTTGGTAGGTGCTAAAAATGGGTTCATCGCGAGGCAAATTGGGAAGCGGTTTTTTGTAACAGGCATGGTGGCAGGCTGTGCAGGCATTGTCTTAGCGGCTGTCACATTTTTGACGTTGGGCTCATCGGGAGGTGCAGCAGACAGCGGAGTGGCTGCGGCAAGCTTTAGCTTACTTTTTGCGCCACATAGCGATTTAACTTTCACTTTGGTTGCAGTTTTTGCTGTGCCTGTGATCGCAACGCTGATTGCATTGCTGACAGCTCATATAACGCTCACCCACATGTTGCGAGCTGCGCCATGATTGTTTTGCGTTCAATTGCTTTCAACATTATTTTCTATGTGAATCTTGTGCTGTTTCTTGTGTTGGGTTCATGGCTGTTGCTTTGCCCGCGCATCTGGGCCATCCGTGTCCTTCAACTCTGGGCAAAAACGTCGCTGTGGTGGCTGCGCATTATTTGTAACATTAAGTTCGAAGTCAGAGGACGCGAGCATATTTTGGATGGGCCTTGCTTGGTGGCTGGCAAACATCAATCTCTCTGGGAAACCTTTGCGATTCTGCCACTGTTTGATGACCCCTGCATGGTGCTCAAACGCGAACTCATTTTCATTCCAATTTTTGGTTGGTTCGCTTTTAAGTTTAAAATGATTGGTGTTGAACGCAGTGCTGGAAGTGCAGCACTTCGGAAACTCGTGGCCCGCGGAAAAGAAGAAATCGCCAGAGGGCGCGCGATTATCATCATGCCGGAAGGAACACGGCGCGGGGTTGATGATCAGCCTGATTATAAGCCAGGAGTTGCCGCACTCTATAGTGCTTTGAACATCCCATGTGTTCCATTTGGTTTAAACTCAGGCCTGTTTTGGCCAAGGCGTAAGCTTTTACGTTTGCCTGGCACAATCACTTTAGAGTTCATGCCCGCCATTCCCGCGGGTTTACACCGCAAGGTATTTCAAAAACGGTTGGAAGCGGCAATTGAAACTAGTTCCACGGGATTGATCGCTGAGGCGAGAGCTTTGGTACAAAAATAGAACAAAGACTCGACAATTCTACTTGTTCGTGTTATGTTTTCTGATCAGTTTGTTTTGGTCTCGCATCATGAACGCCATGAACCCACCTCTTAAGGGCCAGTTGCCCCCTATTTCCCAACAGATTTGGGAGATGAAATATCGGCTGGCTTTGGCTGATGGAACCTTTGAAGCGTCATTAGAGACCAGTTTCTGGCGTGTGGCCAAGGCTGTGGCGGCAGCTGAAAAACCTGAGCTCCAAGAATCTTATGCACGCCAATTTTTTGACTTGATGGCCGAATTGCGCTTTTTGCCGGCTGGTCGAATTCTGGCAGGTGCAGGCTCTGGCCGTGCCGTGACGTTGTTTAATTGTTTCGTGATGGACAAGATTAGGGATTCCATTCCCGGCATTTTTTATGGGCTGAGCGAAGCCGCCCAAACTCTGCAACAGGGCGGCGGCATTGGTCATGATTTTTCGACGCTTCGCCCCAAGGGTGCATTGGTTCACGGTGTTGGCGCTGATGCCTCGGGCCCTTTGAGTTTTATGGATGTGTGGGACGCGATGTGCCGCACGATTATGTCGGCAGGTGCCAGACGCGGGGCCATGATGGGAACGCTGCGCTGTGACCATCCTGATATTGAAGCTTTTATTGAGGCCAAGCGCGATAAAACCAGACTACGCAACTTTAATCTTTCGGTTCTGGTGACTGATGCATTTATGAAGGCCGTAAAAACTGGCGCCGCTTGGCCCTTGGTTTTTGATAATGTCATTTACAAGACAATTGCTGCGCGTGAGCTTTGGCAGAAAATCATGAAGGCCACATATGATTGCGCCGAACCCGGCGTGATCTTCATTGACCGGATCAATATACAAAATCCACTGGCTTATTGCGAAGTGATTACCTGTACCAATCCTTGTGGTGAACAACCGCTGCCTGCTTATGGCGCGTGTCTTTTGGGCTCGCTCAATTTGACTCGCTTTGTGACATCACCGTTTGAGAAAGATGCGGCGATTGATCTGAGTGGTTTAACGACGGCCACAAAACTGGCAATTCGGTTTCTTGACGATGTCATTGATGTTTCAAATTACCCCTTGCCCCAACAGAAGGAAGAGGCGCTGAATAAACGGCGCTTAGGCCTTGGGATCACGGGTTTGGCTGATGCGCTTTTGATGTGCGGGCATCGTTATGGCTCGGAAGAGGCCGTAAACTTTGCTGAGGTTTGTGGCCGAACAATTCGCGATGCGGCATTGGAAGCCAGCATGTCTCTGGCCGAGGAAAAGGGAGCATTTCCTCTTTTCAATCCGAACTCTTATTTGAGCACGGAATATGCCAAGGGCTTAAATGATGACCAACGCGGTGAAATTTCCAAACGTGGCCTGCGCAATGGCTTGCTGACGTCGATTGCGCCAACCGGAACAATCTCGCTTCTGGCTGGAAACGTCTCTAGTGGCATCGAACCTATTTTTAATGCGGGTTATGAACGCAACATTATCAATGCCGATGGCAGCCACCGGACGGAACTGTTGGAGGATTATGCAATAAAGCTTTGGCGTTATTTTGGGCATAAGAAACTGCCGACAGAGTTTGTGACCGTGGATGATTTGAAACCAGATGATCATTTAAGGATGGCTGCTGCCATTCAGCCTTTTGTCGATAGTTCCATCTCTAAAACGGTCAATGTTCCTGAGATGATTTCGTTTGAGAACTTCACCCATGTTTATGAAAACGCATACGCGATGGGCTTGAAGGGCTGCACAACGTTTCGTCCAAATGACATCACCGGTTCAATTTTGAAATCCGCACCAAGCAAAGAACTTTGCCCTTCGTGCGGAGGGGATAATTTAGTGGCGAAGGAAGGTTGCAAGTCTTGCACAGATTGCGGCTTTGCACTTTGTGGATAATAAGGCTTGACGGCAGGTCAATTTTGTTCTATATATGTTCTTATGCAAATTCATGGCACACCAATCACTTTAACCTCCCCCCAAGACGCCGATATGGCGAACCGTTTTTGGTATTGGCAGGGCGTCTCTGGCCGAAAATACATCCACTCAGTGTATGATGTGGACTGTTGTCCACCTTTGCCCGGTGCGGTTTATGTGGGCGTTAAACGCGCTGGTTCTCTGCGCATTGCCGTGACTGTGGGCCGCTTCCTTCCGTTCTGGGACAAGGCTTTGCCGGAAAAGGATTTGGCGCGTTTAGAGCGCTTGGGCGTTGATGAGGTTCATGTGCATTTGTTAGCAAAAAGCGCGGACTTGGCAGAAGCTGTTTTGCAGGATTTGACAAAAGCTTTGGGCAATGAACAAGAAGCAAGAGGCTTTAGTGAAAATACATCTTCGTGGGTTCAGGCTGCCTGAGACGGCAAATGTCGCGCTAAGGATTCAAGCCGGTCGTCGTGAATTTTAAGGCTGCGAAGATGCAGTATTGTGTTCCACACATAGTCAAGACAGCTTCCAGCTGATCCATGCGCTTCCTGAACGATCACAGCGATTTCAGCATCTGACATGGGTGGCGCAAATTGTGGGTGGTGTGGATCAACCACATAGGTCACCGCTTCGACTTTTTGGTTTCCATCGTCGATAGAAACGAGCTCAACCACTTCATGATAAACTTGGCTCACAAGTTCGCGCTTACGAACATAATCCAACACCTCGGCCCATCGTTCCGGCACAATATCATAAACCAGCCCAACGCAGAGGCCGCCTTGATCTAATCCTAAGACCAGACCATGTTTTTCAGGCGTGCCTCGGTAGTGATTTGAATAGACACTTAAGCGCCGATGAAAACCAGTAACTTGTCCAAGCGTTGATTTTACAAACTCAAAATCAGGCCGCCACATGAGTGAGCCATAAGCAAAAATGCGGTTGCAGGTTTCAGCTTTAGGTTCGGTGATCATGTCTTTGGAGGTGTGCGTCCAAAATTTGGAGCCGCCGTGTCTTGACCCGCCGCGATAATGTTCTGCCTTGCTTCGCGGGCGCGCGTGAACAAATTAAACAAAGTCTCACCGTCCCCCCAACGCACAGCGCGTTGAAGGACTGCCAGTTCCTCGGTGAACCGCCCCAACATTTCTAAAACGGCATCTTTGTTATTCAAAAAAACATCGCGCCACATTGTGGGGTCAGACGCGGCAATGCGGGTGAAATCACGAAATCCACTGGCAGAATATTTAATCACTTCTGTGTCTGTAACACTCTCAAGATCAGACGCAGTTGCCACCGTCGTATAAGCAATAAGATGCGGCAAATGACTGGTGATGGCCAAAACCAAATCATGATGATCGGCTGTCATAAGCTCGGTCTTCGAACCACAGGCCTGCCAGAATGCTTCAAGTTTTGCGGTTGCCACAGCGTCTCCACCCTCTAGTGGAGTGAGAATGCACCACCGACTTTCAAACAATTCAGCAAAGCCAGATCGCGGGCCTGATTGTTCCGTACCGGCAATCGGATGACCCGGAATAAAATGCACACCCTCTGGCACATATGCTGCACAGTCCCTGACGATGGCGCCCTTCACAGAACCAACATCGGTCAGAATAGCACCTTGTTTCAAATACGGCCCAATGTCCTTTGCCAACGCGCCGCAAGCCCCAACAGGCACACACATAATGATAAGATCAGCACCGACCACCGCCTCGGCCGCAGATGCAAAAATCCGGTCAACCAATCCGATTTCAAATGCAACTTTGCGCGTCTCATCGCTCTTGGCATGGCCGACAATTGATTTGGCCAAACCCTTCTGCCGCATGGCATGACACAGAGATGAGCCAATCAAACCAAGGCCCAATACGGCCACTTTTTCAAACATACAACTCATTTCAAAAATTCCGCGAACGCCGCAACAACAGCACGGTTTGCTTCTTCTGATCCAACCGATAGGCGCAAACAAGCTGGCAGACCGTAGGCCTCTACGCGGCGCAGAATAATTCCCTGCGCCATAAGATAGGCATCAACCGCTGCCGCCTTTTCAACGCTCGAAAAATGGATCAACACAAAATTACCAACGCTCGGCGTTACCACCAAACCAAGCCTTTGAATTTCGTCAGTCAACCATGCGAGCCATTTGGAATTATGGGCAATCGCCTGCTCAATGAAGCTCACATCCGCCATTGCAGCAGAACCCGCAGCAATCGCTGGCGTACTGACATTAAACGGCCCACGAATGCGGTTCAGAACACCTGCCACATGGGGCGGGCAATAGGCCCAACCAATGCGCACACCGGCAAGGCCAAAAATTTTAGAGAATGTGCGCGTCATCACCACATTATCATTCTCTTCAACCAGCTTGATGCCAGCATCATAATCATTGGCCAAAACATATTCTGCATAGGCCGCATCAAGAATGAGCAGAACAGTTGATGGCAAGCCAGCGTGCAGTCGCTTCACCTCCTCGTAGGAGAGATAAGTGCCTGTTGGATTATTGGGGTTTGCTAAAAACACAATCTTTGTTGCAGGTGTGACCCGCGCCAAAATTTCACCAACATCGGCAGTTAAGTTCTTTTCAGGGGCTATGACGGGTGTTGCGCCATTCGTGGCAATGGCAATGGGATAAACCAAAAATCCAAATTGCGAATAGATAGCTTCATCACCCACACCCAAATAAGCATGGGCCAACATTTGCAAAAGTTCATCAGAGCCTGTGCCACCACACACAATGTTGGCGGCATTCAAACCATAGCGCTTAGCAATGGCTTCGCGCAGTTTGGTTGCACCTGGATCAGGATAGAGTGCAAGATTTTGCGCCACAGCTTGTTCATAAGCAGCAACTGCCTTTGGGCTTGGGCCTAAGGGTGATTCATTAGATGACAGCTTATGAACCTTGCCTGTCTTGGGGCCAGACTTTCCTGGCACGTAAGCTTGAATATCAAGAATGCCGGGCTTTGGCATGGGACCATGAACAATTGACATTATGCCTCCACCGAAATGGCACTGGAATAATGACCCGCAATTTTCAGTTTAAGTGACGCATTAGAGCGCACCAGCCCCACAAGTGGGCCTTCGTGCTCGGTCAGAAAGCCCGGCAGACAAGATAAACGATATTGACCAATCTTACACTGCCAAATCGGTTGGGGGGTAAAATCGCGCGGCAACTTTCCTTCGGTGATCACCAAAGTTTCATCATGGCCACTGGCTTCTACAGGCGCTTGGCCGATCAGCAAAAGTTTTGGCATTTCATCTTCCTTGATTACTGGAAGTGCTGCAATCACTTGGGCTTTGCCAGCTCGACCAGCAATAAAGGCTTCGACCCAAGCCTGCTCGGTTTCCACTACACAAAGATCGCCGGGCGAAACATCAATCTGCATGAGGGCTTGAGCCTCATCACGGTATTCTTCAACAGCTGTGGCCCCAAAATAATCGCGCAGTCGCAACCGGTGCGCGATGCTGGCATTGAGATGTTTGCTGATGTGGAGCGTGATGGGTGCTTGCCGCAAACTTGAATCGCTAATAATGGCACGCCAAATCCTCATGATCAGCGATGGTGAAACATCAGTCGTTTTTGCGCGGGCAATAAGCCTCTGCATGATGGCCGCCTCGCGGGTGGGGCGCAAGGGAGACGCATGAATTTGCAATTCGCTTTTCTTGGCAAGCTTTACCTCAGCGGTAATGCTGACGCGCCGCGCCAGAAGATCAAGGATATCGTCATCGATCTGGTCGAGGGCGCCGCGCGCTTCACCAAGCGTCAATATTTTTGCTAAATTTTGTTCTTCAGAATTCATCACGTCTATCCAGAGCTTCAACTAAGCCGACACACAAGCTTCATAAGGAAAAGGCAAGGCAAATGCAAAGCGCCTATGAATTTTCATTTTGGCGGTGCGAATGCTGCTGCGAAGGCAAAAACACGCGCTTAAAACGTGGCAACGCGCGTTTGTTTTTTAGGCGTGGCGCATAAGCATAGACTTGCTTTTGAGCCTCCACGATGAGAGCACCTGAAATACCGCGCAAATTGACCGCAGCGCCGAGTTTTTCGGTGAGGTGCGCCAGCATTGTTCCAGCCAATCTCTGGGATGGGGGCATAAACAAGGCTTGCTCAAAACGCGTGATTGAAAACTTCGCCGCTTTGAGGAGGCTCAGCAATTGTGAACGTGAAAACGGCTGGCCATGACCAAATGGCGATATGTCGCGCATCGCCCAAAGACTGCTTCGATTAGGCACAACCAGCAATAATTTTCCCTGCGGTGTCAGCACCCGCCACACTTCGTCCAACAATTCATTGGAGCTATCCGTAAATTCCAAGCAATGGGCCAGAAGTGCCACATCAACGGAATTATCCCCCAAAGGCAAATCCAGCTCGTCAACCAAGGTTGAGGAAACCATGCCCGTTTCAGGCCAATGAATAACCCCGCGCCGCGCTGGCATAAACGCCAACTGCCGCGAAACGCCCATATTTGCCTGATCAAGATAAGGCGTGGCATAACCCAAGCCCAAAACCGTGGCCTGCGGATCCTGTGGCAAATAGTTCCCAAGCTTGTTTGCAATCAAACGCTGGGTGGCCTTTCCCAGTGAAGTGGCATAGTATTCGCGAAGTTCAACAACATCCATGAGTGCCAAGTTAGCGTCAATTCAAAGGCAGGTCACCCATGGAATTAACTAGGGTTTCTAAATGTCTCATATCGATATGCGCCAATTTCTGTGTCTTGATGATAATTTTGGTGTGATCATTCATGATAGTGTGACGGGAGCTACAGCTTCAATTGATGCGCCGGATGCTGAGGCTGTTGAAAAGCAGCTTAAAAAATTTGGCCGCCAGCTTACCCATATTTTCACCACCCATCATCATGCTGATCATGTGCAAGGCAATGCGTGGCTGAAGGAACATTATGGCTGCAAGATCATTGGACCAAAAGCCGAGGCCGACAGAATTCCGGGGATCGATATTCAAGTTTCCGGCGGCGCCAAATTCATCTGGTCAAACCGCGAAGTGTTTGTGCATGACTGCCCCGGACACACGCTGGGGCACATTGCATTTAGCATTCCGGGTGAGTTTTCTTTGTTTGCTGGTGATACATTGTTTTCTGTCGGATGTGGTCGCGTGCTTGAGGGCACACTTGAGCAAATGTACGCATCGGTGAACCAGTTCAAAACACTCAATCCCAGCACCTATGTTTATTGCGGTCATGAATATACCGAGGCCAATGTTAAATTTGCGCTCACCATTGAACCTGAAAACAAAGCACTTCAAAATCGTTTCCACGCCGTGGCCGCCATGCGCGCCCGGGGTGAAATGACCTGCCCCACAACCATTGGTGAGGAACTCAAAACCAATCCTTACCTGCGGTGCGACAGCCCGGAGATTCGAAAGGTGCTAGGCATGGAGACGGCAACGGACGCGGAAGTTTTTTCAGAAATCCGCACGCGCAAAAATAATTTCAGATAGTTTTTTTGAAAATCATATCTTTGGCGGCAATCACAGCACCAGCTGTGATCAACAAACATCCAACAGCAATTGACCAGTGATAGGCCGCAATGCCAAAGGCGATGAGAATAAAGGTTGAAAGCAACGGGGCCACATAGGCAGCAGCGCCAAGCACCATGCGGTCTCCATTTTTCATGCCAAAATCCCAAGCATAAAATGCGGCACCCATTGGAAAAAGACCAAGGCCGATGACGGCCACCCATTGCTGAATTGAAAATGTCATAAGTGTTGGTTCCAACATAAAATGGCACGCGCCTGCTAATCCAGCGCAAGCCAAACAAAAGCCGGCCACGATGTCGGATGGCACTTCACCATATTTACGGATCAGAACCGAAAAGCCTGCCCAAAAAATAGCATAGGGAATGGCAATCATATGGCCAAGCTGAATGCCACCTGCAAAGGCAAAACTTGACCCCTTGCTGATCACATAAAATGCGCCTGCCAAACCAAGCACCACACCTGCCATGTGATTCCACTTCAAGCGCTCACCGGGCAGGAAAGCCGAAAACACAACGATCAGCAGCGGCCAGAGATAGGCCAGCAAGCTGACCTCAATGACGGGCGCATTTCGCACTGCCAGAAAATAAAGAAAATGACACCCAAACAAAGCGCCAACATTCAATGCCCACACCTGCCATTTTTGCGATGTTAAAACTGAAATGGCCTTTGGGCGAAATGGCCATGACGCGACGCCAATCAACCCGCCAATCAAAAAGCTCATCGCAAGCAATTGCAGCGGCGGCACATCTCCGGCCATTTTCGAAAACAGCGCCAAGAACCCCCACATTAAAATGGCTGTAAAGCCAACTAACGTGCTTGTTCGCTGTTTTGTTTTTGATTGATCCATTGTTGGCCGATAACACTCATGAGTACCGCTGCCAAGATAATGCTTCCGCCAATGATGGAATACACATCAGGAATCTCTTTGACAAAAGCCCATGACCAAAAGGGATTGATCACAGCGTCCATCATGGCAAGAAGAGCCAGTGTGATGGCAGGCACTGTGCGCGCACCCAGACCATAAAAAATGAGCGGTATAGCCAGTTGAACAGGGCCCATGAGCATCAACAGCAGAAAATCGTGAAAGCTTATGTCAAATGCCGAGCCTCCCGACCAACCCGAAAGGCTCACAAAACTGGCCGCCACAAACGAAATGACACCACCCACACATATGGCTGGCATCATATCATAGTCGCGGTAGCGCCGAAGCATGAGCGTTTGCACAGCAAAGGTTAGGGGCACACCAAAACAGACTGACAATGCCAAAATATGGCCTGATTGAAACCCGTTCCAACCAATGACCATGGTTCCGGCTAAAGCGATTAATGCGGCAAGCCAGTTTAAAAAGCCGGGCTTTTCGCCCGTGATCCAAGATGAAAGCAGACCTGTGAACAAAGGCGATGTGGCACCAATGACCGCGACAGTTGCCGTAGAATTCAGTGTCAGGGAGGTTACATAAAGTGTTGTGCCTGCCGCAAAACAAACCGCCGACCAGAACATTGCAAAAGGTGGAATGGCTTTGAAAATGCGGCCTGTTTCAGCGCCGTGCACAAAAACAACATAACATAAAAGTGCAACCGCCATCCAAAAGCCGCGCCAGCAATTGATCTGCCAGCCAGATAATCCCGGCATTAAACGCACAAAGAGCCCCGAAAGGCTCCACCCCAGATTGGCAAGCAGCACATAGACCACTCCCAATCCAAATCCAAATCCCTGCTTACTATCCGTCATCCCAGCTCCGAATCGGGGTAACCTTACCGAAACATCACAATCCTGCAAGTACGCTAGGTCAGAAATTCAACTTTAAATTGAATTCACTTGAATTAATTTCGAAGCCTTACATTGTCTGGATCAAATGGGCTCTCAACCGAAACTGTCGTTTTAAAAATTTTACCCAATATCTTGATTTCGAGTTCAGTTCCGACTGCCGCAAATTCTGGCTTTACCATCGCAAGCGCCAGCGATTTATGGCAACGCCAACCAAAGCCACCATTTGTGGCGCGGCCAATAAGTTTGCCGTTTGAATAGATGGGTTCGGAGCCACGCGCATCGGAGTCGCCATCCGTCACACCATGAACTTCCATGGTCACGAAATTCCAGTTGAGGCCTTTTTCTTTTCCTGCAACCAAAGCATCGCGGCCAATAAACGGGCCTTTGCTCGGATGTACGAAACGATCGAGACCAGATTCGTAAGCCGAATATTCAATGGAAAGTTCGCGCGGAATGAGGCGGTAGGATTTTTCAATTGAGAGTGATGACATGGCCTTAATGCCATAGGGTTTGATACCAAATTCTTGACCTGCCTCCATCAGCTGATCAAACAGGGCCACTTGCTGTTCGACAGGCACATGGAATTCATAACCGAGCTCACCCACAAAGTTGACGCGGAGCACATGGGCTGTGGTCGTGCCAACTGAAAGTTCTTTGCCAGAAAGCCAAGGGAAAGTTTCATTGCTCAAATTCACATCGGTGAGCTTTGCTAAAAGTTTTTGTGATTTAGGGCCAGCAATAACAATCACACCCAAACGCGCCGTGATTGAATTAAGCCTTACTGATCCATCAGTGGGTGCAAGTTTGCGCAAGTAGTCTTGATCATGGCGTTCATAAGCACCCGCCGAAACCAGATAGAACCGACCAGGCGACCATTCATAAACCGTGAACTCCGCACGCACACCGCCATTGGGTGAAAGCAAATGGCACAGCGCAATGCGGCCCTGCTTTTTTGGAATTTTATTGGCAAGGATTGATTCAAGCCATTCCCGTGCTTTAGGGCCAGACACTTCCATCTTGGCAAATGCCGACATGTCTTGAATGCCAACATTGTTCATGACGTTCAAACATTCTTCGCCTACGAATTTGAATGAATTCGAACGGCGGAATGACCATTTCTCAACAATGCGACCATCATCTGTGGCGGGTACATGATTATGATTGGTGAGCGTATCATCAGAATTGAGTTCCGCAGCGGAAAGCGCATAGCCTTTGGGGGCAAACCAACCCGGGCGCTCCCAACCATAAACCGATCCAAATACAGCGCCTAAATCTTTCATGCGGTCATAAATTGCTGTTCGCTTTAAGGGCCGCGCTGCTGAACGCTCTTCTTCGGGATAATGCGGTGTGAAGACGTTTGCATAAGCTTCCTCGTTTTTGGTTCTCAGATAACCCTTGGTGGCATATGGCCCGAACCGACGCGGATCAACGCCCATCATATCAATGGTCGGTTCACCGTCCACAATCCATTCTGCTAGCTGCCAGCCGGCACCGCCAGCAGCAGTTACACCAAAGGAGTGGCCTTCATTGAGCCAGAAATTTCGTCTGTCCCAAGCAGGGCCAATGATGGGTGAACCATCCGGTGTATAGGCGATGGCGCCATTATAAACTTTCTTGATGCCCACTTCGCCAAAAGCTGGCACACGGGTGATGGCCGTTTCAATGTATGGTCCTAAGCGGTCTAAATCTTCTTGGAACAATTCATATTCAGATTGGTCTGACGGCCCATCAACATAACAAACAGGCGCACCCTTCTCATAAGGCCCAAGCAGAAGCCCGCCGTTTTCCTCACGCATATACCAGCTCGAATCTGCTTCGCGCAGAACGCCCATTTCGGGTAAGCCCTTTGCTTGGCGCTCTTTAATCAATAGGTGCGGCTCAGTGACGATATATTGGTGCTCAACCGGAATGACCGGAATATCAAGGCCAACCATAGCGCCAGTTTTACGTGCAAAATTACCTGAGCATGAAACGACGTGCTCGCAAGTAATGTCACCTTGATCGGTCTTCACCAACCATTCGCCTGAAGGCAATTGTTCAATCGCCATGACGGAAGTGTTGCGGTAAATTTCAGCACCACGGGCGCGTGCACCCTTGGCCAGCGCCTGCGTTAAATCAGCGGGTTGAATATAACCATCATCAGGATGTTGGATTGCACCAAGAATGCCGTCGATTTCACAGAGCGGCCAAATTTCTTTGAGCTGTGCTGGCGTGAGCAAATTAACTTTGATGCCGATGGTTTCGGCAATGCCCGCATAATACATAAACTCATCCCAGCGATCCTTGGTGCGGGCGAGACGAATGTTTGAAACTTTCTTGAAGCCAACATTCTGGCCAGTTTCAATTTCTAACTCCTGATAGAATTTCACCGAGTATTTGTGAATTTGTCCGACAGAGTAGGACATATTGAACAGCGGCAGCAAACCAGCGGCATGCCACGTGGAGCCCGAAGTTAATTCCTTGCGCTCAACCAAAACCACGTCCGACCAGCCCTTCTTGGCCAAGTGATAGAGCGTTGAAACACCCACCACACCACCACCGATGACAACGACTTTAGTTTTAGTTTTCATGGCAATTCCTCTCGACCGATCCCAACCCCATTTAAACCGTCATTCCCGCGCAGGCGGGAAGGTGGATTCACATTTGAAGTGCAACAGTTGTTTTGAGAATAGCTCGGCTGGTGTCTTGAAGCCAAGACATTTGCGCGGGGTAT
>JAYTUV010000126.1:0-16269 GCA_043744395.1 Aestuariivirga sp. | reverse complement strand
TAAATGATGCGGTGACTTGATTGCTGAATGCTGCCAAACTGTGGTGTGACGCAAACAAAACTGCTGTTAGAAATGACTTCATCCAAAATTGGTTTTATCTTTTGGCTCAGATTTTTGTCTATTCTCATGATCACAATCATGATTGATTCAGGTTTGGCACAAGCTGGACAAATTCCGCTCATAAGGCTCGACCCTAATGTCGTTCCATTACGGTATAAACTCGATTTAAAAATTGATCCGAGCACTGGCACATTCACGGGTGTCGTTGAAATTGAAATTTCAATTGGTCTTCCCAGCAATCACATCATATTGCACAGCCTTGATTTGATTTTTGATTCAATCCAAATCGAAGATGTTCATTCAGTGCAGATCGTCAAGCCAACAATATTGGCCAATGACGGAACTATTGCCTTGGATTTTCCAAATGAAATTTCATCTGGCAAAGCGACCTTGCATTTCAAATACCATGCGGCTTTTTCAAAGAGTCTCGAAGGTCTTTATAAGGTAAATGATGACGGTGAGACTTCAGTGTTCACGCAGTTTCAAGCTATTGGTGCAAGGCGTGCATTTCCTTGTTTTGATGAACCCGGATTAAAAACCCTCTACGATGTGAGCATAACCGCTCCGCGAAAATTCAAAGTTATTTCAAACGCGATTGAAACGAGCTCAGTACGATCCAAGGATCAAAATACGACCCATCATTATGCGACAACAAAGCCCTTACCGACTTATCTTGTAGCGCTTGCTGTTGGAGATTTTGATATTGTAAATCACGCGCCTATTGCCGCTTCAAAGTTGCGAAAGCAACCCATTCCGCTGCGAGGAATAGCGATGCATGGGCGAGGTGAAGATTTAAAATTTGCCCTTAATGTGACCGCAAAATTGTTGCTCGTTGAAGAAGAGTATTTCGGCATCGCTTATCCCTTTGACAAGTTAGATATTATAGCAGTGCCTGATTTTGGCGCAGGCGGAATGGAAAATGCAGGTGCAATTACCTATGATGAAAATCTGGTGTTGCTCGGTGATGACGCAACACTACAACGCCGCAGAGAGTTTTTGACAACCCACGCTCACGAAATTGCGCACCAATGGTTTGGCAATCTGGTGACCCCGAAGTGGTGGGATGATCTGTGGTTAAATGAATCTTTCGCCAGCCTAATGGAAACCAAATTTGCCAGTCAAATTGAGCCCGATTGGCGCTTTGAAACAGATATTATCAAAAACGCTCACGAGGCGATGATTGCTGATGGTGCAAGCTCGGTGCGCAGGGTGCATGAGCCCGTGACAAGCGTCGACGGGATAACAGCGGCATTTGATACGATCACATACCAGAAAGGCGCCGCCATTCTTGCTATGGTTGAAGCAACAATCGGTGATTTGGAATTTCAAAAATTTGTGCAGACGTTTTTGAAGACACACGCCTTTAACACAATGGATAGCGCTGCTTTTACCAAGGCTTTGAGTGAAGCAAATAATGGCCTACACGCCGCCGCAATTCTTACATCTTTCATCGAGAATCCGGGGCTTCCGGTTCTCCGGGTCGATAGCGGCGGCTTTTCCACAAAGTTTGTTCAAAGTCGCTTCTTATCAAAAAACCTAAATCCACAATCGCTTTGGACAGTTCCACTAGAGCCAAGCCAGGATTCGGTGTTACCTTTGAACAACAAGACTGGATACTTTATTTTTGATTTGTCATCAGATGAATGGAAGACGGTTTTGACAGCCGTTCCCAAAATGCCCCGTTTACAAGCCTTAGCAGTGGCCATAAATTTTGACCTTGCATTGGTTGAGGCGCGAATTTCTATCAATGACTATTTTGATGGGGTTGCCAGCTTTGCACGTCATCCCGATTGGGAAGTTGCTGGATTTCCCATTGAAAGGCTCGAATTTATAGAGGCTGAAACAGCGCCAACCTCCCCAATAAAATTAAAAGTCCGGCAACTCATTCGTGACATCTACAGCCCCATGCTTAGTAAAATCGGCATCACCACGTCACTGGAAAAAAATGATGTAAAAACATGGGTTTTGCAGCTGCAACGCGAGCATCTTGTCGATCTGATTGCGGCAAGTAGTGCCGATCCAAAACAGAAATCGAAACTCGCCAAATTTGGCGAGGAATTGGTCAAGACAGTTAGCACATTGGACGAAAGCGATCTTTTGCCGCCTGATGTTATCGAATCCGCACTTGTTGCCGCCGCTGAAATTGGCGGAAGCGCATTTCTACAAAAATCCATTTCGAGGTTTAATGCATCGGACGACGGCCATGAACGCGAACTCTGGCTTCACGCCATTGCAGCAAGTAGCGCGCCATCTTCGTCGATGGAAATTGAAAAGCTGCTTTTATCCAGTGATATTCGCAACCAAGAAATTTCAACGCTGCTTTTTGCGAGGGCCGCAATACCGACCTACCGAAATGCAACATGGGATATTGTTGAACGGAACCTCAAGGTTTTTATCGCACGTTTCAGCGGAGATTTGGAGATAAATCTAATCCAAATGGCTGACAGTTTCGCCAGCGAAGATTTGGCGGTTCGGGTTGAAAACACAATCACGCCCTTTCTTGGAAATTTACGAGGTGGGGCTGTTCAACTCAATCAAACTTTGGAGCGTATCAGGTTGAATACAGCGATGGTTTCACGTTTTGAAACTTTCAAATGAAACCCGTTTTCATCTCGCTTACAATTGGCTCTGATCTTCAACGCAATCTTCGAAAAGCATTTGAATTTGCAGGTTTGGATTTTCTAAAATTTGATGTGGTGCGTCGCACTGCAACTGGGAAGCCCTTTCTAGTCTTCAAAACCGCTCGCAACATTGGATATTCTCTGAGTCACGCCAGGGACATTGAAGCGATTGCCCTCCTGAACGAAGAGCGCGACATCGGAATTGATCTTGAAGTTTTGCCAGCCCAAAAAGATAATCCTGATTTCTTGGAAACTGTGGCTTGCCCCGAGGATGTTAGCACTCTCAAACGATTGGGTGGAACGGGCTATGATGCTGGCATAGCGCTTTGGGTCATCAAGGAAGCCGCTCTGAAGTGTACTGGAGATGTGATGACAGATCCACGCCATATCTCGGTTACTAATATCACAAAAAACCTATACCGGGTAAGACCGAGCGCGTTAGCAAACGCGCCTCAGCCCGAAATTGATGTGGCTCTGTATATTTTGTTAAAAGAAATTGTCTTTTTGCTGGCCGTCGCCATGCCGGCAGGTGCTTTGAAGGACGCGCGCAAGTTTCGCTCCGTAGAATTCAGCGCACCGGGCTGGACGATTTCAGAGTTCCCAAAATAGTTCATATTTCTTTAAAATTTTAGATGTCTCAAGTCATGCTTAAAAGTGACTTTCGGCACAGGTATTCCGGTGGCCTCATCGACTAATGATGCATCCAAGTAAAAGGGAATCTCTACATGAACATGAATTCGGCCAATAGTCAGATTTTTCAACATCCGGTCACATATTTGCAAAACCCGGTTATTGGCGATCGCAGACCCGAATTTGTGAGCCACGAAACATTGGCTGAAATTTTTGCGACCACCGTAAAAACCATGGGTCGCCGCATTGCTATTATCGAAGGTGAACGCCGCCTGACTTACAAACAAGTTGATCAGGAATCGGATTTGATTGCTGCGGGCCTTCTCAAGAATGGAATTGTGCCAGGCGATGTCGTTGGTCTTTATTTTCCGCGAGGCGCTGATTTATTGATTTCCCAAGTCGCGGTCGCCAAAACTGGTGCTGCATGGCTTCCCTTTGATGCAGAAACACCTAGGGATCGGATTTCTGTTTGCCTCAATGATGCCAACGCAAAGGGTCTTTTGACCAATGATGCATTTGCAGCGCGCATTGCTCCCCTCAATTTTCCAGTATGGTCAAACACAAATCTTGTTTCTGCTAAAGCTAAGCCAATTTCCAATGCCCGTTTGCGTGGACATAGCGCGGATCATATCGCTTACTTAATCTATACATCTGGTTCCACTGGCATGCCGAAAGGTATCGCCATCACTAATAGAAATATTTGTCATTATCTCCGTGCTTCGAACTCTGTGTTTGGGATTACCAAAGATGACGTGATGTTCCAAGGTTGCTCGGCAGCTTTTGACCTTTCGATGGAAGAAATTTGGATTCCCTATCTCGTGGGCGCAACGCTTTGGGTCGCCAATGCAGAAATGATTGCAGATACCGAAGCATTGCCGGCCCGCATGCGCGAAGCCGGAATCACAGCCATTGATACTGTACCAACGCTCTTGTCGATGCTGGTTGGCGATGTGCCAACACTCCGCACAGTAATCTTAGGTGGTGAAGCTTGCCCACCAAATCTGGTAGATCGCTTTGCCACAAACGGCCGCCGCCTTTTCAATAGTTATGGCCCAACTGAAACAACGGTTGTTGCCACCATTGCACAGTTGCAACCCGGTGATGCGCTGACGATTGGCACGCCAATCCCAAATCATACGGGGTATGTCGTAGATGAAAAAATGAACCTTGTGGCACCCGGTGAAAAAGGTGAACTGCTTATCGGTGGCCCGGGTGTGGCTCCCGGTTATCTCGGTAGACCCGACCTTACCGCACAAAAATTTATCGCCAATCCCTTCAAATCAGACGGCCCAGACCCCGTTTTGTATCGCTCGGGCGATGCCGTCAGCATCAACACTGAAGGCAAATTTATATTTCACGGTCGCATTGACGATCAAGTGAAAATTCGTGGGTTCAGAGTAGAATTGGGTGAGATAGAAACAGCAATTGCTGAACATGAAGGCGTCGAACATGCCGCCGTTATTTTGCGCAACGAAGATGGGGTTGATGCACTGATCGCATTTGTGGCTCCGCGCAAATATGCGACACTTGACATAGTAGGTTTGCGGGCCGATCTGCGGAAACGCTTGCCACCCTATATGGTCCCAGCGCAGTTTGAGATCATTGATGAAGTGCCGCGCCTTTCATCAGGAAAAGTAGATCGCAAATCCTTAAAAGCGCGCCCACTGACAGTTGTTACAAATTCACCTGTTGAACAGGAACAAGCACAAACGCCAGTTGAGAGCGTTCTTTTAGAAGCCGCCAAACTCACTTTCCCCGGCCAATCCATTGCCTTTGACGCTGATTTTTTCACCGAACTTGGTGGACACTCGTTGCTCGCAGCCCAGTTTATATCGCGCGTCCGTAAAACCAATGGCTGTGCCGCAATCACTTTGCAGGATGTTTATACAAGCCGCACGCTGCGCGCGTTGGCCAATGTTTTAGAAGGCCGCGGCGCTAAGGTTGAAGCACAAAATAATGAAGTAACAGTTCTTCCCCCGCGCGCACCAAAACAGCGTCGCATTCTGTGTGGCCTTGCCCAGATTGCAACTCTGCCATTTTTATTGACTCTGCATGCTGCACCGTGGTTGGCGATATTCACAGCCTATACCATTATCAGTGCCGATGACGCGCCATTCTATGTTGATATGGCGATGATATTTTCAGCATTCTTCATGGTCACATTGTTTAACTATGCATTTGTGCCATTAGCCAAATGGGCAATTTTAGGCCGCACTAAGCCCGGCGTTTATCCGCTATGGGGCAGCTACTACTACCGCGTTTGGTTGGTTGAGCGCCTCACTGGCCTTGTCCACCTGAAATGGATGCAAGGTACCCCGGTGATCAGAGGCTATCTCCGTTTACTCGGTGCTAAAGTTGGAAAACACGCACTTATCAGTGAACTTGATGCCGGTGCTCTCGATTTGATTTCAATAGGCAATCATGCATCTTTAGGCGGCAAGATCATTATCTCCAATGCCCGTGCCGTGGGAGATAAGTTTATCATTGGGCCGGTGACGATTGGTGATGATGTTGTCATTGGTTCATCTTCGGTCATTGAAAATGATGTGGTCATTGGCAATGGCGCGGAATTGGCAGACCTCACTTCGCTCCAAGCAGGAACGCATATCCCGGCGTTTGAATCATGGAGTGGTTCTCCTGCACGTAAAGTGGCAGATCTTGATCCTTCTGATATTCCAGAAGCTGCAACCACAACACCAGCCACAAAAAGAGCGCAAACGGCACTCTATCTTTTGTTGCTCATCATTGTTCCACCGATTGGCTTGATGCCTATTGTGCCAGCTTTCCGGTTGATGGAGTATTTTGACACGCTGCTCAATCCTTTGCTCGACCATGTCAATTACTTCTGGTATATGCCTCTCTTGGCCTTGCCTGCTGCCGCTTCGTTGGTGGTATTTACGGCACTCTTCATTGTGGCAATCCGTTGGTTAATTTTACCGCGCGTGAAGCCAGGCACTTATTCGGTGTTCAGCAGCCTCTATATCCGCAAATGGATTATCTCGCTTGCCACTGAAGTTATGCTTGATACTCTATCGTCAATCTTTGCGACAATTTATATGCGCGGCTGGTATCGCTTGATGGGTGCGCGCATCGGTAAAGGTTCTGAAATTTCAACAAACCTTTCTGGCCGCTATGATCTCATTAACATAGGTGAAGGTAATTTTATTGCCGACGATGTGCAGCTCGGTGACGAAGGCATGCGCCGTAATTGGATGACACTGGGCACTGTGACAACTGGTTCAAAAGTGTTCATTGGCAACGAAGCCGTTATACCTATGAACTACGCGGTTCAATCTGGCGCATTGATTGGTGTGAAGTCCCGTCCGCCAGAAGGCGGCAATGTGGGCGCTTCGGAAACTTGGTTTGGCTCACCGCCCATTCAGATGCCTGTGCGCCAAATGTTTGATGCTGTTGCCAATGCAACATTTGAACCAAAATTCTATATGAAACTTGGACGCGCTGTTTTTGAAGCGTTCAACATCAGCTTACCAACAGCTCTGTTCATATCACTTGCCACTTACGGCATGGCATTCCTGAGCGATCCTTTGATGGAAGGCAGTTGGATTGAAGTTGCTTTCTCGGTTTTAACCGTTGTTGTAGCTATAGATTTAGCCCAGCTGTTCATTGCTGTTGCCTGCAAATGGATTGCCATGGGCGTTTATAAGCCAACGATCAAACCAATGTGGTCATGGTGGGCTCTCCGCACGGAAGCCGTAGCTGTAATGTATTGGGGCATGTCGGGTAAAGCTTTACTTGAACATCTTCGCGGCACACCGTTCCTTCCTATGGCTCTCCGTTTGTTTGGTGTAAAAATTGGTAGCGGCGTTTACATGGACGCAACGGACATTACTGAATTCGATTGTGTAACCATCGGCGACCATGTTGCGATCAATGCCGGTGCTTGCCTGCAAACGCACCTCTATGAAGACCGCTTGATGAAAGTTGGGCGTATTAAAGTTGGCAATGACGTGACGATTGGTGCGGGTTCTACAGTTCTCTACGACACGCAATTGGGCGATGGCGCAGTTTTGGGTCCTTTGACAATGGTGATGAAGGGCGAGGAACTTCCGATGCGCACATCGTGGGTTGGTTCTCCTGCTCAACCGGCACAAAGTTTGACAACAAAAACAGCGCTCGATCCTTTAACTCCCGCCGTTAGCTTACCCTTGGCAGCATGATAACTATGAGAGTTTCAAGCATGAAGATATGGCGACCAATTTTGATTTCATTTTCTATCCCATTTGTTTTGGTTTCAGTGTCTGCCACTCACGCAACTGGTCAGGCAAAACCTCACCTAACCATCATTGCAAAAAACCAGCTCGCTATTCCACAAATAAAACACAAGCCGCTCTCGGTCTTTCTGCGGAAAAAATGCCTCAAAGAATGGAAGGCCATCGTTAAACTCGAAATGAATAGCACACACCAAAGTTGGCCAAACTACTTGAGGCTGTGCAAATCGCGGAAGAAATAGATTTAACCACCCGTAGCAAAGCCCGGATAAAGTGTCATGCCGCCATCCACAAACAGGCTGATGCCAGTAATGTAGTCAGACTGGTCCGATGCCAGCCATAACACCGAGCGAGCAATATCATCAGGCTCGCCGATGCGGCCATAAGGCACAAGCTTCATGAGTTCGGCATAGGCTTCTGGTGTTGCCCAGGCACTTGTGTTGATTGGCGTTCGCGTGGCACCGGGGCACACTAAATTCACACGGATTTTTTCAGGCGCCAACTCTTGTGCAAGCGATTTTGCCATCATTGAAATGCCGCCCTTAGATGTGGCGTAGTTCACATGGCCCGCCCATGGGATGACCTCATGCACTGAACTCATGCAAATGATTTTGCCCAAGGCATCTGATGTTTCAGGCTTCAATCCGCGCCTGCGAAATTCCTTAACGGCCTCGCGCGCGCATAAAAACTGCCCTGTCATATTTACACCGATCACGATGTTCCATTTTTGCAATGTCATGTCGGCCACATTGCCATCTTTTTGCAAGCCTGCATTATTAACGAGAATATCTACAGTGCCATAAGTGGCCACAGTTTTAGCAAACATGGCAATAACTTCGTCTTCATTGGACACATCACATTGTATAGCAATCGCAGTGCCGCCCGCTTTGGTAATTTCATCAACCACACCATTTGCATCTGCGAGGCCTGACGCAACATAGTCCACAACCACTTTGCAGCCAGCGAGCCCCAAAGCCAAAGCGCAGGCCTTGCCAATGCCGGACGATCCGCCAGTAACGATAGAAACTTGTCCCTTTAAATCGGCAGGTGGTGGAAAAATACGAGGCGTTGGAATTGTGTTTTCGGTTGCCATTGATCAATCTCGACTGTTTAAAACGAGCATTCAGAATGCCCCAACTCGGTTGCCACTCCAAGCAGATAATATTCAAGCGGCATAAATTAGAATTCATTTGCAGTTTACGCATCATACTCGGAATATGTAATTTAAATTACCATATCGAGAGGCAACTTTATGCTCATCCCTGAAGCGCCCGGTCAACCCGGAATAGAGCCGCGTTGGACATCAAGCGCAAAGGCTGGCGTTGGCACAGCTTTGTCTGCTCAATCGCCCGTTTGGTTTACTTTAAGTCACGGCATCCTCAACGAGGTTTTTTACCCGCGGCCCGACCGCGCTTGCATTCGTGACCTCGGACTTATTCTAACGGGTGCTAATGGCTATTTTAAAGAAGAAAAGCGCGATTGTCGTTTTCAAGTTGAAACCATTGCAGCGGGTGTTCCGGCTTATGGACTGACCAACACGGCCCTAGACGGTGCGTGGAAAATTGAAAAACAGATTTTAACTGATCCCGCGCGGCCTTGCGTGTTGCAAAAAATCACCTTTACCGCGCTCCAAGGAAAAATCAGCGAGTACAAAATCTATGCTTTGTTAGCTCCGCACTTAGTGAATGCCGGTGCGCAGAATTCCGCGTGGATTGGCCAGCATAATGGCCAAGACGTGTTGTTTGCCAAAGGACATGGCACAAGCCTCGCCCTCGTGTGCTCAGTTCCTTGGGGTGCAAAATCGGCAGGCTTTGTTGGCATATCTGATGCCTGGACACAGCTTGCCAATCAAGGCAAACTTAATCCGTGTTATGCCAGAGCTGACAATGGCAATGTGTCGCTCGGCGGTGAAATTCAGTTTAGTGTCAAAAATCCAACAGTCGTTTTGGCTCTAGGCTTTGGCACCACGCCGGAAGAGGCAGCCGATACGGCTTTGGCCAGCATTGCAGCAGGTTTTGACAAAGCGGCCAAATCCTATCAATCCGCATGGCAGACTTGGCAGGGCGGCCTTTTGAAGCTGGATCGTAAAACTTCTGGCCCACTTAACAGCTACCGGGTTTCAACAGCAGTGCTGGCTACACATTGTGCCCTCAATCCCGCAGGTGCGGCCATTGCAAGTCTGTCAATTCCATGGGGCGCTTCAAAAAGTGACAATGATTTGGGCGGCTATCATCTGGTTTGGCCGCGCGACCTAGTTGAAACAGCGGGTGGCTTTTTAGCAGCAGGAGACGTAAAAACAGCGTTATCGATTTTGTCGTTCCTGCGCGAAGTGCAATTGCCTGATGGCAGTTGGCCGCAAAATATGTGGCTTGATGGCGAATCTTATTGGGGCGGCATTCAACTTGATGAATGCGCTTTTCCGCTTTTGCTCGCCGACATGCTGTTCAGAGGCAGGAATTTGACGGGCGACAAGCTGGAAGCCTTTATGCCGATGATCCGCCAAGCAGCAGGCTTTGTAATTCGTAACGGCCCCGTTACTGAACAAGACCGCTGGGAAGAAGATGCAGGCTTCAGCACCTTCACTTTAGCAGTAATCGTTGCAGCATTACTCGCGGCAGCTGATTTGTTTGATGCAACAAATGATCAGATGAGCGCTAAGCATTTGCGTGAAACAGCTGATTGTTGGAACGAACAGATTGAAAAATGGACTTATGTTGAGAACACAGCGTTCGGCAATCAATTTGGCGTAAGCGGTTATTATGTGCGCATTGCCGCTCCTGACTCGGAAGACATCGCCAATGCGGCTGATGGAACCATAAATGTTAAAAACCGCGACGCCAGTCATAGCACCCTGGCTGAGTGGCAAGTCACAGGCCCAGACGTGCTGGCCCTCGTGCGCTTTGGCTTGCGCGGTGCCAATGACCCTCGAATAGTCAATACGGTGCAACTGATTGATAAGACCTTGCGCGTGGAATTGCCGCAAGGGCCTTTGTGGTATCGCTATAACGGTGATGGCTATGGTGAACACGAAGATGGATCACCCTTTGATGGCGCAGGTATCGGCCGGGCGTGGCCACTCTTGGCGGGCGAACGCGCCCACTATGAGTTAGCTGCCGGACATAAGGCTGAAGCCGAACGCCTGCTCAATACGGTTGAAGCATCAACCAACGAAAGCGGTTTGATGCCGGAGCAGATTTGGGATGGCCAAGATTTGCCAGAGCATGAGCTGGTGCATGGCAAACCTGCCGGAAGTGCTATGCCGCTGGTGTGGATACATTCGGAACATGTGAAACTATTGCGTTCGCTTGCCGATGGCGCGGTCTTTGATATGCCGCCCCAAACAGCTGAACGTTATATTAACAATAAAACGCCATCACTTATTCGCATCTGGCGCTACAGCCACCGGATCACATGCATTCCGATGGCTAAGAATTTACGCATTGAAGTTTTGGGTTCGGCTGTGGTTCATTGGAGCGCTGATAATTGGGCAACAGCGCAAGACTGCAACACCTTACAAACCAAATTTGGAACCCATGTTGTTGATCTGCCCGCAAACCAAATGGCGATTGGCCAATCATTTCAATTTACCTTCTATTGGCATGCCAGCGGTCGCTGGGAGAATGCTGACTATAAGGTCGATATTGTGTGAGTTCGCCGCAAAGTTTGAATAACAAAATGCGGCGAACCATTTCTGATCCGCCGCAGCCCCCGGTTAGATATCGCGTTTTGAATTAGCCCTTTAAGCGAGCGTCACAAGCACTCCAGTATTGTGGCCAGGTTTGGCCAGCTGGGACAGTGTTAGAGGCTTTAGCAGCCTTCCATTCGGAACCGCATTCCTTGATGCGGGTCTGTTCAGCAAGCTGGCCAGCAGACCCTGTTTTTGGAGCGACAGCAGCCGCTTTTGCGGCAGGCGCGACAACTGCCGGTGCAATTGCTTTCTTAATCACTGCGGCAATCGTCGTTGGTGCTGGAGCTGGCGTAGCAACAGCAGGAACTACGGCTTTAGCAACTGTGGTCGTTGGGGCAACGGCAGCTGGGGCCACAGCCGTAGGCGCTACGGCAGCAACGGGAGTGGATGCTGAGCAGGTTTTCAAAAAGTCAGACCATTTCTGGCCAGCAGGCACAGTTCCAGCTGTTTTCATCGATTTCCATTGGGTGCTGCACGCTTGCATATAGCTTGCGTTGGACTCAGCTTGGCTCGTGCTGATGATTGCACCTGAGGCGAGGAACAATACTGTGCATGCAGTTGCGAGAATTGAAGTCTTAGTCATTTTAAACTCCTGAAATTTAATTTCGACGGCTTAATGCGCGTCGTTGCATTTTAATTTAGGGAGAGAATTGAAGTGGTGCAGGTCACTTCAGTCATAAAGTTGAGTGACTTTGGTCATTGATTTTAGAAGATCTTGGGCAACGCTGGAGTTGGCATCGGCACCACAAAATAAAAAATGCACCAGTGAGAATTGGTGAATTTTGCAACCATCAACAATTCAAATGTTGTCCCGGGTCACACCTGTCACGCGGGAGAATAATAAAGCTCAATATTATGTTTTTCTGCGCCGCAACGCTTTGACTGCCAGTTCCGTTCGAGACGTGACATGGAGCTTTTCCATGATCTTACTGACATAGTTTTTAACTGTGCCTTCGGCTAAGAACACATTGTCTGCAATTTCACGATTGCTTTTACCTTGTGCAATATGAGACAAAACTTTCTCTTCGCGTTCGGTCAATTTCTCGTCATCCGGACCTGTCTCGTCTGAAGCATCAACTTCGGATGGCCTCTGACGACGAAACTCATTCATGACCTTGGCAGCAATTTTAGGTGAAAGCCGCGACTGGCCTGAATGCACGCCGCGAATAGTTTCCAAAATCTCGGTTTCGTCAGAATCTTTGAGTAAATATGCATGTGCACCGGCAGAAATGGCTTCGAAAACCAAATCATCAGTGTCAAAAGTTGTCAGAACAATAATGCGCGTCTCTGGCAAATCTTCGAGAATGCGCTTCATAGCAGCAATTCCGCCGACGCGCGGCATTTGCAAGTCCATGAGCACGACATCCGGTCGCCACTGCCTGGCCAACTGGATGGCTTCTGCCCCGTCTGCAGCTTGAGCGACTATTTTGATGTCAGGTTCAATGGCCAGCATTGACGAAAAAGCCCGGCGCACAAGTTGTTGATCTTCGGCAATCAAAATACGGATTTCGTCCATGACAAATAAAGTTTCCAAGTCAGCTTCTAATAGGCTCATCATGTGACTATTCGAAACTATTGCCAAGTCCAGATTGATTCTCGTTCTGCGAAAGTGCTTCCCGAATCCGTCCCATCACTGGCGAAGGTAAACGGGCACTGAAAAACTCCAGCACTGCTCCGAGAGCCTGTTCGGCCTTCATTTCATCAACGCCACTGGCGTTGCGGATATCTTCCAAAAGAGTATTCATCGGTGTTACCGTTTCATTTTCCATGTGTTGCCTGTAGTGTTTAATGGATACAAATTTGCTGGGTTAATTTGAGTGCGAAAATGCACTTTGTCATGTGACGAAAGTAACAAAATGTTTAGCCATGTAATCGCAGTCATAGACCCCCGCAGAAGTTTGGCGGCGCGCATCACCTGGGTATTTTCGCTTCTTTCAATCCTCTTATCTTTTCTTGCAGGCTATAATATTAGCAACTCAGCCCAAACAATGGTCGAACGTGAAATAGGCTCCCTCTACGCAGATCGGGCGCAGCATGTTGTCGATGCCGCCAATCTCGAAGTTAAATCTCTCGTTGACGCAATGCAGCTGGCCACAAGCATTTTTGCGGTGTCCGAAGAAGACAAAGGTCTTTTTGCTACACAAAAGCTAATAACAGCCGCGAAAGCCGAGCTGGGAACTGAAGCTTGGCTGGGTATTATCGACCCAACCGGAATTGTTATTGCCGACGATGGCGATCGCATCAAAGGCACCTATCTAGGAGATAGCGGGTGGTTCAAAAAAGCTTTAGCTGGAGAGCATGTGAGCGAAGACGAGCTATTTCCTGAGCTTACAAAGACATTGGGAACGCAGAGTTCAAACAGTCCGGAAAACTACTTGTTGATCATCCTGCCGATGAAAAAGCCAACCGGGGAAGTTATTGCTTATACCGCCGCAGCTTTTGATATGGATTTGATCCAAAATATCGTCCTCAAAAGTACAAAGTCACTTGTCGCATCAAGAGCCGTTGATGTTTTTTTAATAGATAGTTCTGGCGCAGATATTATCGGCAATCCTGATGGGGTTATTCCTCTTGACCTAAACACCATTGAACGGCTGAAGCAATCGGTCAAAACAGTAGATGCAGATGACGACTCAGCCTCATTCGTAACCGCTGATTTTTTAGTTGGTTACGCTCACAGCCGGGCACTGTCTAACTCGGACAATACGGGTTGGATAGCAGTTGTCCGTGAGGCCAAAGTAACAGCGTTTCAACCTGCCCACACCATGTCAACTATGATCGCACTTACATGCTTGGCTATGGGTCTAGGATTAACGGTAGCCGCTGCACTTGGTCTGAATTACATTTTGGCGGGTCTTTCAACAATCGCAAGTTCCGCAGACCAACTCCGCCAAGGGACTGCAAAGGAATTCGTTGCTCAAAAAGGTCAAGACGAAGTTTCGCGCATTTCAGTTTCACTAGCGAGTCTTTTCAATAATCAGAAGAAAACCAATGATGAGTTATTTAAACTCAATCAAAATCTGGATCAAAAAGTCCTTGAGCGAACCCGCGAAGTTCAAAGACTGTCGGATGAAACTAGAAATGCCGCAATCACTCGCGACCGATTGCGCATGTCTCGGGATCTTCATGACACGTTAGCCCACACAATGTTAGCGATGCTGACCCAGATCAGATATATGCACAAACTTTATAAATCGAAACCTGACCAATTAAGCGAAGAATTTGGATATGCCGAGCAAGCAGCCCAAGAAGGACTCAATCTCGCGCGTGATGCTGTAACTGAACTTCGTTATTTTGCGGTACGTGATGACGGACTTGGAGCAGCAATTGATAAATTGGTAAAGCGACTCAAAGAGCGAATTGAAATTGAAGTCGCCGTTAACATTGATAAGTCCGTTTCTAGCTTAGCGGGCGCTAAAGCTGAAACAATTTTCCGTATAGCAGAGGAGGCACTGCACAATATTGAAAAACATGCTGAAGCTCAAAATGTAAAAATCGAAATTTCACTCGATCAATCTGATCCCATCAATCTTGTCCTCAAGCTCTCAATCGAAGATGATGGCAAGGGGTTTGAAACTCAAAAAGTAAAGCGCGGGCATTTTGGTCTATTGGGCATGCAAGAACAGGCTGATGTGCTTGGCGCAAAGTTAAGAATATCAAGCACTCCAAACGCAGGCACAATAATCAGTATTGAAGTCACGCTGTAACTGAGAAATGTAGTCTATTTTTTGCTGATAACTCGGAATGAGATTTGACAGAATCGAAATTGGGATTTCACAAATCACTTGTGATGTGATTCAAACTGGTCACTGGTTTAGAAGCCAGTCGTCATGACCAAAGCTTGTCCGGTGGAATTGCGATTGCTTGTAGTTCGTTTTGCGGAGACCGAGCAAGGTCGGCATCAAAGGGCTTGGCATCAGTCTTATTTTGATCGGGGTAATAATTACAGCAATTTAGTGAGTGCCCGGTCTTTCATAAAATCTTGACGAGACGTTGGTTTATCAAAGTGAGCTGCTGCCGGTTTCGTGGACACTGAGTTAAGGTGTTTTAACGGAACTGGAGATTTTAGATGGAACGAAGAAAGTATACCCGTGAGTTCAAACTCGAGACTGTCAATATGATGAAGGGTCGGGGGTGTGTCACTTGCCCAAGCGGCTCGTGATCTGGATATCAGACACACGGTTTTGCGGTGCTGGGTCAAAGAGTTAGGCGCTGATCCCCAACATGCTTTTCCGGGCCTTGGGCAAATGAAGCCGGAGCAGTTGGAGATTGACCGTTTGCGCAAAGAAGTCGTGAGGTTGAAAGCCGAAAGAGATATCCCAAAAAAAGCCGCGGTGGGTTCAACCCGTCAGTGTGACATAAGGTTTGTCTTCATTGCGAAGCACCGGAGCATCTGGCCAGTGATGTGGCTTTGCAAGGCGCTGGATGTATCACGTTCGGGCTTTCACGCTTGGATGAACCGTAAGCCTGCCAAGAGGACTCTGGAGAATGAAGTGATTGCACGTGTCGTACGCCAGAGCTTCATAGCCAGCGACCGAACCTACGGAGCACGGCGTGTCTGGCATGATGTTCTGGCTGAAGGCTTTAATTGTGGCCTGCACCGCATTGAGCGACTAATGCGGGCCAATGCCCTGAAAGCGCGGCCCCGCAGACGCTATCTGCCGCCTGACTTGGGTGAGCGCAGGTCAAGCGCCGTTGCTCCCAACGTGCTGGATCGGCAGTTCCTTGCATCCGCTCCAAATACGAAGTGGATTGCTGACTTCACTTACATCTAGACGGCTGAAGGCTGGCTTTACGTTTCAGCCGTCATTGATCTGTTCTCAAGGCGCGTCGTCGGATGGTCAATGAGTGCGTCAATGACAGCACAGTTGGTGGCCGACAATGGTGTGACTTGTTCGATGAGCAGGTCAGGCAATGTCTGGGAAAATGCCGCGATGGAGAGCGGGAGTGTCAGGAATCTTGTGCGCGGGGCCATAGTGATAACAAGGAGAGAATCACATGGCTATCGAGAAAGAACTATTGGATCAGCTTTTGGCTGGTC
>JAYTUV010000125.1:0-16384 GCA_043744395.1 Aestuariivirga sp. | reverse complement strand
CAAACTCTCTGTCAATGTTAACGCCATCGCTTACCTTCGTAACCGTCGCCATGTGCCGTGGCCTGATTTGGCAGCACTTGGCCGTATTGCGCTGCAAGCTGGTGCTGTGGGTCTGACCGTCCATCCACGTCCAGATGAGCGCCACATTCGTTTTGCCGATGTTTCCGTGCTCCGCAACCTGCTGCGCGAAGAGTTTAAATCTTGCGAGTATAATATTGAGGGCTACCCTGATGAGCACTTCTTGCAGCTTGTCGAAGCCAACAAGCCTGATCAAGTGACGTTGGTGCCAGATGTTCCAGGCCAAAGCACGTCCGATCATGGCTGGGACTTGGCAAAAACTGGAAATCTACTGCCGCCTATTATTGAGCGCTTGAAGAAGGGTGGCATGCGGGTGGCGCTGTTTGTGGATCCTGATCCCGCACTTCCGGCACTTGCCAAGAAAATGGGTGCAGACCGCATTGAGGTTTTCACAGGCCCTTATGGTGGGGCAGCAGATGAAGCGACCATGCTGGCCGAGTTTGCGAAAGTGGTGGCCACGGGCAAGGCTGCCTCTGCTGTGGGGATTGATTTGAATGCCGGCCATGATCTTACACGCGAAAATTTGCCGCGCCTTGTGGCAGCACTTCCGAACCTGAAAGAAGTCTCAATAGGCCATGCCATAACTGCGGATGCGATGATGTTTGGCATGGAAAAGACTGTGCATCTGTTTCGTGAGGCGATTGGTGATGTTTAACCAGGATCAAAACCTATAAAGCAATCGGCCTCTGGGCGTTCTGGTCCACGAAGTCGAGAACCCGCCGCACGAACTCGGGCTTGGCTTGCCAAGAACCCCCGTGACCGACACCTTGGATTTCTGACAGCGAAGCGTTCGGCAGACAAGCTAGGACTTCTGCCGCAACGAGCTTGTAGTGCGGCAGGGTTTCCGAGCCGACAATGAGGAGTACCGGGCACGACACCGCGCCAATCTTTGCACAGGTCAGCGGTTCTGGTGCAGGGGCATCAAAATCCGGGATCATCGTGTGGGAATTCTCGATCAGCATCGCTTGGATGCGCGGGTCCAATGTCGCAAACCCACCCTTTTGCATGCCCAGCACGAATTCGACGGCAATCGACATCGCGTTGGCCCCATCACCCGCCTTTGCGGCAGCATAGGCCTCGGCAAAGCCCTTGCCGAAAGCCGCAAGCAGCGCCTTGTTCTTTGGCGTGTCGGGAAGGATTGAACTCAGCGACGGCTCATAGACCGTCACCGTGCGAACAAGGTAGGGTATTTCGATAGCCGCACGTAACACCATGCCTCCGCTGTAAGACCAGCCGACCAGATGGACAGGTTCATTCAGTGTCTGGAGTATCGCAATCAGATCTGCTGTGTGCACATCTTGGGAGAATGGCTTGTCTTGGGGCCATTGGGATGTTCCAAAGTGACGGTGCGTATAGGCCATGAACCGATGATCGGCCGCCACGTCCTGCCAAAGGTCGCACCAGCCTCGAAGGTCGGCCCAGGAGCCGTTGACGAAAAGGACGGGAACGCCCGTTCCTGCCCAGACGAAAGGAAACGCAACGTCGCCTATTTCGAGCATTTCGGTAGTTGGCATCGACTGATCGACTTGCATCCTATCCCTACTGCTTGTGCATCAGCGGCACGGGAAATAGCACAGTTGGGTAACATTGTCCTGATCTATTGCAGGACGAGTTCCGGCTGCTGTTGCAGTCTTTGAGCCGTTCGGCTCGGGTTCGCGGCGACGACCTACCAAACACATATAGGATTGTAGGTCCTGACCCTAGGCCGCCAATTCCTCACCCTCATGCGTAACGCTCATATAAGCTACAATTGCGGCAATCGCGGCTAAGAAGATCACGCTGGTAATGATCGTGCCCAACGCAAGGCCTCCATATTCTTTTGGTTGCGAAAGAAAATCACCAAATGATGCGCCCAGCGGTCTAGTCAAAATATAAACCAACCAGAACCCTAAAATCGCATCAAGTCCCAAGAAGAAATAGCCGAGCGACAACGACGCGATAACCATGCCGAACAAAACACCCGTGGCCATATAACCAAGGCCGAAATGTTCAGCAACCAAATCACCCGCTGCTGTGCCTAGCGCGAAGGTGAATAAAATGGCCAGCCAGTAAAATGCCTCGCGGCTATTGGTGAAGATAGAATGGATCGAAAGTGTTTTCTCGGAATTGTACCAAGCTGCGAAAGTTGCCGCCAACGCCACCGTGAAAATGATCGTGGTCGTCCACAGTGGCACGCCAAAATTATCCACCAAATTATCAGTGACCAATGTGCCAACGATGCTAATTAACACCACCGCCAACCAATACGCCCAAGGCACATATCGCTTTTGTGCAAACTGAAACCACAGTGCCACCATCAAAACCGCACCCATCAACAAAGATGTTTTCGTTAGCCCCAATCCAAGGTTTACGCCCAAATAATCGGCCGCAGTCTCCCCCATGGTCACAGCCATGAGCTTGATCAACCAAAAATCAAAAGTCACCTTTGGAACGCGGTTAAACTGGGGCAGTGCGGCAGTGTTTGACATGTGTTCGATCCTTATGAAATGTTATGGTGCTTTGGATGGATCATTGAGCGAGTCCATTAGCGCTGCCAGTGTGACCTTCACTTTCGCAGCATCGGGTTCGGACCCGCGCAAGTCGCTCATTGCTGCATCGGCAGCATCGTCCACGTGACCCCAATCAGCCTTGTTCAACCCACGCATTGTTTTGCTGGCCACATCCCAATCATTTTCAAAATCACGAATGCGCTTTTCCGCACCGACCAAATCGCCCTTATCAGCAATGGATTGCACATCAGCAATGATCGCTTTCAACTTGGACATATCCCCAAGGCTCGTTGTGCCCGCAGCCACCGCTGACGTGGCTGCAAATTTCATCTCGAACCCTGTGAAGGCAGCAACGGGAACGGCGATTAATACGAGTGCTAAGAGAAACTGTTTCATGTGATAGACCTCTTGATATGGAAGTGAACGAGTGCTGATTAACGTTAAAATAACAGCCCAGAAGCCACAGTGCACATTATAAGAAAATAATGTTTAGAATCTTGGACTCCAATTTTGAAAAAACTCGATATTGCCATCTGCGGCGCTGGCCCGGCTGGCCTTGCTGCGGCTTTAGCTCTTTCGCGCACTGGCCATAACATCTCTATTTTCGATCAATACGACAAGCCTCAACCCTTAGGCTCTGGATTAATTCTACAGCCAACCGGAATGGCTGTGTTAGATTGGTTGGACCTCGGTGACCGAATGCGCAGTTTGGGTTCACGCATAGACAGGCTTTATGGGAAGGCCGCAAACCGCGTTGTTCTTGATGTGCGCTATGAAGCTTTGGGCCAATTGCGGGGGTTTGCCGTTCACCGCGCGGGCCTGTTTAATGTGTTGCACGACGCATTAGTTGCGAAAGGGTTGAATGTTATTTCAGGTAGTAAAATTAGTAATATAAGCGGAAATCATATTGTCTTAGATCAAGATAAAAAAGTCGGCCCATTTGATCTGATTGTCGATGCGTCGGGGTCACGTTCCTTGCTTGTCCATCACGCGTCAGGCCCAGACTATCGCCGTGCGATGCCTTATGGTGCCCTCTGGGCAAGTTTGCCGTGGCCAGGTGCACCATTTGACGATCACGCTTTAGAGCAACGCTACCACAAAGCATCCACCATGTCGGGGGTGTTGCCAATCGGCAAACAGAACGAAACAAGTCAAAATCAGACGGCATTTTTCTGGAGTTTGAAAACGGCCGATTACGCAGCTTGGAAATTGAGCGGTCTTCAAACTTGGAAAGATAAAGTAGAGACCTTATGGCCCGAAACCGAAAGCCTGCTCAAATCTATTACCAGCGCTGATCAATTAACAATGGCCAGCTATGACCATCACACGTTGTCTATTCCTTACGGAACCAATATTGTTTTCATCGGAGACAGCGCCCATTCCACCAGCCCGCAATTGGGGCAGGGTGCAAACATGGCACTGTTGGATGTGATGGGATTGGCACACGCTATTGAACAAAAACCAAGTCTACAATTAGCCCTACAAAACTATGCTTCCAGCCGCCGCTGGCATGTAAAATTTTATCAAGCGATGTCGGCAACTTTCACACCCTTTTATCAATCAGATTCGAAGCTGCTGCCAATCATTAGGGACTACCTAGTGGCAGGTGCGTCAATGGTTCCACCCGCCCAAAAGCTTTTGGCTTCGCTGGTTTCAGGAAAGCTGCTGTTGAAATGAAATCTGTTATGATAATCGGCGCGGCAGATGAAGCGACCATGCTGGCCGAGTTTGCAAAAGTGGTGGACACTGGCAGGGCCGCCGCTGCTGTGGGCATTAATTTAAATGCTGGCCACGACCTGACCCGTGAAAACTTGCCGCGCCTTGTGGCAGCATTGCCGAACCTGAAAGAAGTCTCAATCGGCCACGCTATTACAGCGGATTCAATGTTGTTTGGCATGGAAAAGACTGTGCACCTGTTTCGCGAGGCGATTGGGAACTAGATATAATTGCGGTGTTCGGTTCATTTTTTTATCCACGCCACGCAAATAACTGTGCGGCCCGGGCAAGTGCTGCGGCGGCTGGGGTGAATTGTCGGCCCGGCATGCTGACAAGGGCAATGTTACGGCTGACCGAAGGTTCGACCAAAGGCCGTTGCAACAAACCCGGAAGAGTGACCGAATATTCTGGCATGAATGCAAAGCCGATGCGCGCCAGCACCATCGCCTGAACCCAATCTTCGCGTTCCGACCGAAAGCGCGCATAAAGCAGAACCTGGCGGTCCAAGCAGACTTTCATCACCATCTCACGCAACTCGCAAGACAGGCGATCAACATAGGATTCGCCCGACAGATCGGCCAGTCGAATTGTATCGAGTTGCGCCAACCTGTGATCGGAAGCAAAGATCACGACATAGCGTTCGGTATAGAGTTCCTGAATGTTTAAAGTTTCGCAGTTGCAATCCAGCGGGTTGATGATGGCGAGGTCAAGCGTGCCTTCTGCAAGGCGGTCTTTGAGTTCACTTACACTTCCCTCATTGACGGCTAATTCTACTCCGTCGAAATCGCGCTGAAATTGCCCGAGCAAACTAGCCAAGCGAACATGGCCGATACTTGACATCACGCCGAGTCGAAGCGGAACTTTGTTAAGCAGGCGGAAGTTCGAAGCCAACGAACGCGTCAAGTCCGCTTCGTGGATGATCATCTGGAGGTGCGGTAACATCGTAGCACCAAAGCTGGTTATTGAAACCCGCTTGCCCCCACGATGAAACAAGGGAGCACCCAAACCGTCTTCGAGGGATTTTATGGCTTTGGTAAGTGCAGGCTGCGAAACATTGCAATCAGCAGCTGCGCGCGTAAAATTCAAGGATTTTGCAGCGGAAAGTACATACTTAATTTGGTGCATTTCCATATCGAAACTCTCCTTGGTGCCGAGACACATTGGTCCCCTTTATAACACCTTTTGAATAACTTTGGGTTATGGATTGATAGAAAATCGCTCGTTCATAGTTCCAAAGTTTTGGCGTAAGTTCAGACTGTTAAAATCAATAGGAGTAGGAAAAATGACAGTTTTTTTTGTAGAACGCGATCTCAAGGGGATCACCATGGAACAATTGGCTGGAGCGCAAAAGGCAGCGATCAGCAAGGCGAGTGAAATGACAAAGAAGGGTACAAAGATTGACTACATTCGCTCTACGTTTATTCCGGGCGAAGACCGCTGCATGTGCCTTTTTGATGCGAGTAAGGATGCTGACGTTAAGCGCTTAAATGATGAAGCCGGTATTCCCTACAATCGCGTTGTCGAGGCTCTTGATTTAACACCTTAAACCCAGTTCTCCGACAGCCTTGGGTGCAATACTCAGCAGTGATGATGTGGTGGGAGCCTTAAATGGTATCCCACCCATAGCCGTTGGCGATTGAGACTTGCCTTAATCGCCACAGCCCGCTAATTCACGGCCCATCATTTAAATGGGAACCACTCACATGCGCGTATATTATGACCGGGATGCCGATGTTAATCTGATCAAGAACAAGAAAGTTGTCATCGTTGGTTATGGCAGCCAGGGCCGCGCCCATGCGCTGAACCTCAAGGATTCTGGCGCCAAGGAATTGGCAATTGCTTTGAAGGCTGGTTCACCCACGATCAAGAAAGCCGAAGCTGACGGCCTCAAGGTTATGACCGTGGCTGATGCCGCCAAATGGGGCGACTTGCTGATGATGGCAACGCCCGATGAATTGCAGGCCGATATTTACAAAGCCGACATCGCACCAAATATTCGTGACGGCGCAGCCATCGCGTTCGCCCATGGCCTGAATGTTCATTATGGCTTGATCGAACCAAAGAAAACTATTGACGTTGTCATGATCGCCCCAAAAGGCCCCGGCCACACCGTGCGCGGCGAATATCAAAAGGGCGGCGGCGTGCCTTGCCTCATCGCCATCCACCAAGATGCCTCGGGCAATGCCCATGACCTCGCATTGTCTTACGCTTCGGGCGTTGGCGGCGGGCGCTCTGGTGTGATCGAAACCACCTTCAAAGAAGAATGCGAAACCGATTTGTTCGGTGAACAAGTGGTTCTTTGCGGTGGCTTGGTTGAGTTGATCCGCGCTGGCTTTGAAACTTTGGTTGAAGCTGGCTACGCACCCGAAATGGCCTATTTCGAATGCTTGCATGAAGTGAAGTTGATTGTGGATCTGATCTATGAAGGTGGCATCGCCAACATGAACTATTCAATCTCCAACACCGCCGAATGGGGCGAATACGTCTCCGGCCCACGCATCATTACGTCCGAAACCAAGAAAGAAATGAAGCGCGTTTTGAATGATATTCAAACTGGCAAATTTACATCAGACTGGATGCAGGAATACCGCGCCGGTGCTGCCCGCTTCAAAGCCATCCGCCGCAACAACGACACGCATCAAATTGAAGCTGTTGGTGCCAAACTGCGCGAAATGATGCCATGGATCGGCAAGAACAAGCTGGTTGATAAGGCACGGAATTAGCTTCCAATGCTCAATCGAGTTATCATTTACTCGAAGAACCTTCAGAATATGGCGGACTTTTATGTCCGCCATTTTTTGTGGCTGATGTAGAACAAGTTTCAAATCGATCGCTGCAAGAGTGGAACTAAAACGGCGAGCCGTTTTCCAGTCAAACCAACTCCACCCTTAAACTCTTCCCCACAGCATTCGCAGCCTTCTGCATCGTCGCCAAAGTCACATTGCCGCTTTTGGGATCAAGCAAGCGATCCAATTGAGCGCGGCTGGTTTTCATTGCTCCCGCCATCTTGAGTTTGCTGAACTTCTTCTTTTTCATTTCTTGCGCAATTTGCCAGGCCAAAACACTCTTCACGGCAAAATTGGTTGAACTCTCAAGAATACCTTCTTCCTCGAGCCAGCTTTCAATCGATGAACCAATGTGTTTTTTGTTCAATTTCATAGTCAAAGTCATAGTCATAGTCATAGTCCTTTCAATCTCTGTCGCGCCAAGGTCAGCTCCTTCAACGGTGTTTTTTGCGACTTCTTCATGAAGCCATGCATTAAAACAAGCGTGTCGCCAACGAGCGTAAAAACAATCCGCACCTCTTTTTTGCTTGGCAGGGAAGTTCTCAATTACCAAAGCCGCGTGTCCAACTTCCGAACAAGCGGCATTCCAACTGGCCAACCAAACTGCAAGCGGCGAATGTCGTCGCCCATGCATTTCCGTTCGTCTTTAGAAAGTGATTGCAAAAATTCACGAACAGGTTCGCGGTGTGCATCAGATTTCCAAAATGCAATTGGCATTGCTGTAAGTCTATTCGACATAAATGTTAGTACCATAAATAATACATTAAATCAAACAAAAAAAGGGCCCCCAAACGTGGGAGCCCTTCTTCACGAACTAAACTTAAAACTACTGAGCAGCCTTCATCTCAGTGTTGCAAGCAGACCAATACTTTGGCCATGTGCCATATTTCGCTTGGAACACTGGCTTGTTGGCGCGCCACTTTGCACCGCAACCGCGAGCGCGTTCATGGGCGGCCATTTGGCCTGGCGTGAATGCCTTGCCGTTCTTGTCCACTGTCTTCAATGGCTCTTGATTGGCATTTGTTGCATCTGGTTCATTTGGTGTTGGATCCATAGTGGTATCAACAACCGCCGGTTTCTTCTTCACGGAAACTGGCGTCACAGCTGGCGCTGGTGCAGCACCTGCAACAACACACTTAGCCGCAACAAAGTCTTTCCAAGCCATGCCGGCTGGAACTGCGTTCTTGGCTTTCAAATCTTTCCAAGCCGCAGAACAATTCTGCATAAAGCTGCCTGATGGTGTGGCAACTGTTGTGGCTGCCGGGGCAACTGGTGCCACAACCTTTGCTGCCTTTGGAGCTTTCGCTGGCTTAACCATTGGCGCTGGATCAACAGCAGCAGGATCAGCAGCTGCCGCGTCGGCGGCGCACTGGGTCTTCATGAAGTCAGTCCACTTCATATTGCCTTCTGGCGTATTGGCCGCTTTGGCTGCTTTAAACTTGGTGGAGCAAGCTTTCATAAAGCTGTCCTTGGCCTGAACCTCAGTTCCAAGCATAGGTGCAGAGATAACCAGCAAAGCCACTGCAAGTGACATGTTACGTAAAGTTTTGGACATCTGATAATTCCTTATATTAAGATTGGCCCGCCCGCCGCCTTGAAGCCCCGGTGCTCGCATGCTGTGAAGTCCTGAATCACAGTTGCAATTACTCTAATGACTTTCAATCTTGTTTAAAAGGCGGCAATTTTGTTACGATTGTGTAATTTTCAAACCAGGAAACGTGAGGACTTAATTGTCCTCGCGTTCACAGCCCGATTAAGACAAACTATGACAAAGTGAAATGGAGCGGAACCTCGTGAGTCTCGAAGCTGATATTGCCCATCTGAAAATTCAGGAACAAACTTTGCAGTTCCATTCCTTCAACGAATTGGATGCTTGGACACTGGGTGAAACCATGCGCGCCGCCGCCGTTTCAAAAAAACATCCCTTGGTCATTGATATCAGATTTGCAGGGCGCAAATTGTTCTATGCGGCCTTACCTGGAAGCGTTCCCGAAAACGAAAATTGGGTGCGGCGCAAAATCAATATTGTAATGCTCAAACACAAAAGCTCTTATCATATTGGGCGCGAGCTTGCACAAAATGGCAAAGTGCTGAACGAGGCCCAAGGCTTCAACCCTATCGATGTTGCTCCGCATGGGGGATGCTTTCCAATCATCATCAAAAATGTCGGTGTCGTCGGCACCATTACAGTATCGGGAATACCTCAACGGCAAGACCATAATTTTGTTGTTGAACAGCTTTGTGCATTTTTAAAACTTGATCACGCCGCCCTAAAGTTAGCCGAAGAGTAAATGGATACTACGCTGTTCTGGGTTTTTGCAGCCGTAGCCACATTTTTTGTCGGCGCATCAAAAGGCGGGGTGCCCGGCGTTGGAATTTTAGCAGTTCCTATATTGGCCCAAGTCATCTCGCCAGTTGTGGCCGCCGGATTATTGTTGCCACTCTATGTCATCAGCGATCTTTATGGCCTGTGGCTTTACCGCAAAGATTACGATCTTTGGAACATCAAGATCATGGTGTTTGCCGCCACCATCGGCATCGGCATTGGTTGGGCCACGGCACACTTCAACAATGATGATTTGGTCAAGTTGATCGTCGGTGTGATTGGCATCTGGTATTCGGTTGATCTTTATATCAAGAGCAAAAAGAAAGAAGTTGAAGCGAAGCCTGCCGATGTGCCGCGCGGACTTTTCTGGGGCACAATTGCGGGCTTCACCAGCTTTGTGGCCCATGCAGGCGGCATTCCGTATCAGATGTATGTGTTGCCACAACGTTTAAGCAAAATGAAATATGCTGGAACAACAACAATTGTGTTTGCGATTATCAACGCCCTGAAACTTCCACCCTATTGGTTTCTCGGCCAGATCAACTTGATCAGTTTGGAAAAATGTCTCTACCTTGTGCCGGTTAGTTTTTTGGGAGCGTGGGCAGGTTTCAAGCTCACTAAAATATTGCCAGAAGGTCCATTCTTCAAAGCGGTTGAGGTTGCGTTATTGATCGTATCATTTAAACTGATTTACGACGCTCTCATGCACATGATTTGACACTATAACAATCGGCACAATGTTTCGCTTGCTGGGCTCGAAAATCCGCGCCAATTCTGCATTATCATGAAACTCAAATTCCACACATTAGATGTTTTCACCTCGCGCAAATTTGCGGGCAATCCACTGGCTGTTGTTCTGGGTGCAGATCATCTGTCCACGGAGCAAATGCAAACCATCACGAAAGAATTCAATCTGTCTGAAACGACCTTTGTGTTGAAACCTGAAGTTCCAAGCAATACCGCCAAAGTGCGCATATTCTTTCCGGCAGGTGAAATGTCTTTTGCGGGTCACCCCACTTTGGGTACAGCTATTTTGTTGGCCGAGCTGAACAGCAAACCAGGCTGCACGATTTCTACTGAAATTCGTCTCGAACTCAAAGCGGGTCTCACACCTGTCAAAGTCACACGCATTGCTGATCATTGCTCTGGCATTTTCACAGCACCTATCGTTCCGTTTATCGTCGATGTGGGCTTGCCCTCGATTAACGCCGCCGCCAAAGCGCTCAACCTCGAACCGGAGGACATAGGCTTTGACGGCCACAGCCTCACCAGCCTCGAAGGCGGCCCACGGTTTTTCTATGTGCCAGTGAAAACCCGCGCCGCTTTAGAGAAATCCCAAATCCGCGAACCCTATTGGTCAGACCTGATGAAACCGATGGGTAACAGTGTTGATGCCGCCTATCTCTACACCCGTGGTGGGGACGGCCCAAAAACAAATTTCCGTGCCCGCATGTATTCCCCAACAGGCGGCATCCCGGAGGACCCAGCAACAGGCTCAGCCACAGCATTGCTCGCCGCACAATTACTGAAAGCCGAAAACTTAAAAGACGGCACACATGTCTGGCAGCTAGAGCAGGGCTATGAAATGGGGCGTCCATCTGATTTAAAACTTGAAGCTGATGTGAAATCTGGCAAACTCGCAGCCGTGCGCGTGGGCGGTTCTGCCATTCGCGTTATGAGCGGAGAAATTGATCTATGAGCTATCTTCAACTGATATTGTCGCTTCACCTTTTGGCGATTGCAATCGGCATTGGCATTGGGTTTTCAAACATCGTCAATCTCGCCACGGCAAAATCCCAAACGGGCGACATTTCCAAAGGCCTTGCCATGGGCCGCTTGGCCAATCGCAAGTATCATGATGCTGCCGTCATTATCATTTTAGTCACGGGTGGATTGCTGCTTGCCAATCTGGGAAGCATGGTGGGCATCAGCAAATGGTTTCATGCCAAGCTGGCATTCGTTTTAGTGTTTGTTGCCTGCCACTTCGCAGCACGAGCAACAGTGAAACAAATGTTGGCGACAGGAAACGCAACCTTGATGGGCCGCGCAAAAATGTTCTCGCATATTGCCATAACAGCAGCAGTTTTAGCGTTGATCAGTGCGGTGATGGCTTTCGCCAACTAACTACTCGATGCTGAGAAGTGTCTTGGCCTGGGCAGTCACGTCCATGCCTTCTTTTTCATTGCCAGCGCCGCAAAGCTGCACAGCTTGTTCCAGCAGATCAGTCACTTCGGTCTTAACATCAGCATCAAGCGAAGCTGTTTTCAACGCGGCATCTATTTTTGCAACGTCTTCTTGGCATGTGCCAGCCATGGCGCCCGCGCCAAAAACCATGCTGAAAGCTGCGGCATAAGAAAGTGTCTTGATCATGATTGATTCCCAAATGAAGTTAGTGGATATTTGCCCATAAACTATGACAAAACTAAGCCGAGTCTGTGTTCATCACAACCCCATGGTTAAAATTTGCCTTGCGCAACAAATTGCGATATGCCTCATGCATGTCGTTGATCCCGAATATCACACTGCTTCTGCTTATCAGCCCCTGAGGGCCTTCTGGGCGTTTGCCCAGGCTCTGCAGGGGAACAAATTAAATCACCCGTAATAAGCAGAACGAGACATAAATATCATGATGATCAATCCCACTCAGAAATACCGCGCCTTTGCGCCAATCGTCTTGCCGAACCGCAAATGGCCCACCGCCACCATAACCCAGCCACCCATTTGGTGCAGCGTGGATTTGCGCGACGGCAACCAATCGCTCATCGAACCCATGGGCCCCGACCGCAAAATCCGCATGTGGAATGCGCTGCTGAAAATGGGTTTTAAAGAAATCGAAATCGGTTTCCCATCTGCCAGCCAGACTGATTTTGATTTCTGCCGCCACTTGATCGACAATAATCTGATCCCGGATGACGTGACCATCCAAGTCCTCGTGCAATGCCGCGAAGATTTGATCCGCCGCACCTTTGAAGGAATCCAAAGTGCCAAACACGCCATCGTGCATTTCTATAATTCCACCAGTGAACTTCAGCGCCGCGTGGTGTTTCAAAAGGATCGCGTCGGCATTCGCGACATCGCTGTGAACGCCGCCAAACTCATCCGCAAGATGACCGACGAGAGCGGCATGAAACAAGCCATCCGCTTTCAATATTCGCCTGAAAGCTTCATGGGCACCGAACTCGATTTCTCGAAAGAAATCTGCGAGGCGGTGATGGACGCAATTGAGCCCACACCAACAGAGCGCCTCATCCTCAATCTGCCATTCACAGTGGAGGCGGCCACACCAAACATTCACGCCGATCAAATTGAATGGTCGATCAGCAACATCAAAAACCGCGACAGCATTATCTATTCCCTTCACGCCCATAATGATCGCGGCTGCGCGGTGGCTGCAACCGAGCTGGGGCTGATGGCGGGCGCTGACCGTGTTGAAGGCACGCTCTTCGGCAATGGCGAGCGCACAGGCAATGTTGATATCATAACCCTTGCTATGAACATGTTCAGCCAAGGTGTTGATCCACAACTGGATATTTCAAATGTGAATGAGCTGGTGCGCATGGCTGAATATTGCAACCAACTGCCCATCCACCCGCGCCACCCCTATGCGGGCGAGTTGGTGTTCACCGCGTTTTCAGGCAGCCACCAAGACGCCATCAACAAGGGCTTCAAAGCCATGAAGGCATCAAACCAGCCGCTCTGGGAAGTGCCTTACCTGCCGATTGACCCTATGGATTTGGGCCGCTCCTATGAGGCCGTGGTGCGCATAAACAGCCAAAGCGGCAAGGGCGGCATCGCCTATGTCATGGAAGCCGAGCACGGCATTGAGTTGCCGCGCCGCCTGCAAATTGAATTCTCCAAAGTGGTGCAGCAAATCGCCGACGGGGAGGGCGTTGAAGTGGCCGCAGACCGTTTATGGAGCGCGTTCGAGACAGAATATCTCGAAGGCAATGGCCGCTATAGATTTGTCGAACACAAATCGTCTTCCGACCACGGCGACCAACCCATCACCGCCACGATCACAGCCGACGGCAAATCCAAATCCATCAAAGGCCACGGCAACGGCCCCATCGACGGCTTCGTGGACGCCATGCGCAAAGAAGCGGGCCTCAGCTTTGACATCAGCGACTACCGCGAACAATCCATGGGCGTTGGTGCCAACGCCGCCGCCATCGCCTATGTCGATCTAAGATTAGGAGACGGAACAACGCTCTACGGCGTAGGCATCGACAAAAACATCGTGGTTGCCAGCTTGAAGGCCGTGGTCAGCGGCGTGAACAGGGCGCTCAAAAAATAATCAACTCACACCCTAAAAACCTTCTCCCCTCGCGGGGTGAGCTCTTGCGAACGCCGCGTGCGGCTTGGTGGATTGCGATGCATGCATCGCAAGACGGATGAGGGGGCTGCGTCCACGAGTGCCACCGCGAATAACTAAGCACCACATCAAACCCGTCACCACCACGAAAGCGGGGGCCGAGCATTTCCAAAGAAAAGTAAATGCACTGTCACCGTAATCCCGTGAATAGAAAAACTGTTCTTGGCAATATCAAGACCAATTGTGTGGATGGTCGTTTCCGTGGCAGACTTCGTCATGGTGGATGGCTCCCTCGTTGGTTGTTTCAACAACACCACCTTGGCACATCAGAGGCCGTAAGCGAGCGCCGTCCACCACATCACCGTAATCGAGATTCCGGCTGCCACGAAGCAGCGCCTTGGCTTGGATGATGATCGCTCTTGGGTGGTGCTGACAGAGGCAAACCGCTTCACATGGCCAGGACCCGACCTTCGCCCAACCCGGCGCGGTGAAGCCGCAACGGTGCTATATGGTGAGTTGCCGGGCAATCTTTTGCTAAAAATTCGTGATTCATTTGTTGCGTTGCAGAGAAAACAAACTGCTATTGTTCCACGTTCGCAATAATGCAACGGTAAAATTGATAGGTGCACTTTACGCATCTCGGATATATTCAAATGGATTTAAATGCGACGACATCCAAACGCCAGAGTGATGAGCAAACCTTGTTTATTCTCAATACCAATTAGATGAGGTAACTCAGCAACGCTGAATTCAATTAAGTGGGGTGGCACCGTAATCCCCACCACATCATTGGAACCTAGGGGTTATTCACAGACCAATATGTGCCTCGACTTTCGGCGAAAAAAATAGCCCCAACAAAACCGTTTCGATCATAAAATGAAACCAGTGGCTGAGATTCCTCATAAGAACCATAGGTTACAATCAGTTCGGATTCGAGGTCAAATTTGAATACTACACTTGATCTCGCGTTTTCGGAAGAAACTGACAAGAGTCTTTGCCCGTCAAGAATTTTCAGTCCAGAATCCAGATCCAGTTTTTTTATCTTACTGTGAGCGATCAACCTTTTCTGGCAAATTATCTCCCAGTCAGCATACTGAACCCAGAGATGAAACGCACCTAGAACTGATACCTTGCGGCATGCGAGTAATCTGGTTACCTTTTCACTATCAACTTTTTTACCAACTTTAGGTTCTCGAACTTCCAAAACTGGGTCGCCAAACTGCATCGTAATGAATGACCCGTGCCCTCTTTCGACATGCCAAGCTAGTTGACCAAGCAAAGTCTTAACTATGTCTATTTCTCCTATTAGCTCACTCATGAATTTCCACCTCTTGAATTTCCACCTCTTGATTTGTCCTTAGATGTCATTACTTAAACAGGTCTATTGCGATCTCCTCAATTTCTTTCAGACTCAAGCCATCCTTAGAAATCTCTCTATGCAACCGAGAAGCTTGATCCTTAGACAGCCGTAATTTTTTTACAATAGATGCAAAGCCCCTATTTTCCGATTTATTGTCTATAAGGTGGAAGAGGCTAGTGTAATTTAACTCTGAAGGTTCACAGGAAGTTGCACCATCACCATTGTCGAAACCATGTCCCTTCGAAGAAATTAACGCGGACGTGACACCAACCATTAATCCCGTCCGATCCACTCGCATAAACGGAGAACTTCCCGCATAAGCATAAACACTCGGCCCATCGACGAACCTCAGCGGATCAGGCTGGGTGTAGCGGCCTGTGGTGGGGTCGTAATGGCGGTGGTGGTTGTAGGCGAGGCCGGTTTCGATTTGGAAGTATTGGCCGGGGAAGCGGATGTTGTTGGCCTTGGTGCCGGAGATGGTGACAGGTTCGCCAAATGGTTTGTAGAAGGCCTGCCAGACTGTGGCTTTGGTAGCATCCGTCATGCGAATGGGGCGACCGAGATGATCGGCATGGACGAAGGAGACGGTGCTGGTGGTGCCAGAGATATCGGCAACTGCTAATGGCAGATCAATGGGCCCATTGTCGTTTGAAGCTTGCCAGATATAGTCTCGCGTGGTGGCCCCTGTGCTGGCTGTGGCCTCAGCAATTATGTGGCCGTCCAGATCATAGATATAAGCCACATTGCCCACAGGCCCGCCAACAGCTGCGGTGCTTCTGGTGGTCAGCTGTTCCAAGGCGTTATAGCCGTAAGTGGCATAGGCCACTGCATTCCTTGTGACTGAGCTTGGACGGTTGCGCTTGTTATATGTGAACACAAATGCCTCGCCCGGCCTGTTGTCATTGGTGATGTTGCCAGCCCCGTCATAGGCGAAGGTTCTGTTGGTGGTACCATTGACAGCCGCACTTAACATGCGGTTTGAGGCCCCGTCATAGCTTTGGGTTTTGGTGGTGGTAACACTAGCGACCGTGTTATTGTCATAAGTGCGATTGCCCAATATGTCATAATAACAGGTCGATTGACCCCAGCTGCTTCCCGCATTCTGCAGGCTCCTGGACGCATTATACCACAGGCTCACGCTATTGGCAGGGGTCACATTATCATTAATGGCAGTGAGGTTAAGGCCGTCAGCATAGCCATAGAATTACGGATTTAGGGTGACAGTGCATTTAATTAATAAGAATTATTTCATTTAAACACTCGTTGCACAGGCAAGTTTCCAAGCTATGCCAAGCATGACGAGGGATTGTCGATTGC
>JAYTUV010000124.1:0-16697 GCA_043744395.1 Aestuariivirga sp. | reverse complement strand
ATAGTTCAGTTTTTTGAAACGTCATTCCGGCGAAAGCCGGAATCCAGTGGCCACAAGCACAAATGTCAAACATATAGACTGTTGATAGTCTGGATCCCCTAGACTCACAAACGAAGTGCAACACTCTGATAAGGTGTTGCTATGGAACAAAAATACAATCACTTCTCACTTGAAGACCGGATTGTCATTGCCAACCTTCAAGCCCAAGGTCGTTCGATCCGGCAAATTGCTTCAGCTTTGGATCGCGCGCCATCGAGCGTCTCTCGGGAGTTGAAGCGCAACCGGGCGGCTCAGTCTTATAAGCCAGTCTTCGCAGACCAGCAGGGCAAAGCCCGGCGTTGGACGGGTTCAAAACTTGAGCGCAACGACGCTCTGCGTGAGGCCGTTCTTCAGGCCTTGCGCGATGGCTTGTCGCCAGAGCAAATCACTGGAAGGTTGGCTCTTGAGCGATCTGCTTTTCAGGTCAGTCACGAGACCATCTATCGCTTCATCTACGCCCAAATTGACCGTCATAAAAACTTTGCGTGGCGTCACTTTTTGACCAAAGCCAAGTTTAAACGGGGGTGGCACAGACACTCCCCTGCATCAGGCATCGACACCATCAAACACCGTGTTTCCATCGCAAATAGACCACTTTATATCAATGCCAGAAAGCAGCCTGGGCACTGGGAAGCCGATCTCATGCTGTTCACCGATAAAAAATCTAACATCCTTGTGACCCAGGAGCGAGCCTCCAGATTCATTCACCTTGCAAAACAACAAGATCGAACCGCCATCCGTATCGCAGCAAACCTCGCAATCTGGTTCAAAACCATGCCAGCCCAACTCCGACGCACTCTCACCCAGGACAATGGCGTCGAGTTCGCCCATCACTACAAATTAAACTCAGACCTATCGCTCAAAACCTACTTCTGTGACCCACACAGCCCGTGGCAAAAAGGAGGTATCGAAAACCTCAACGGAAGACTCCGCCGTTACCTGCCTCTCAATACCGACTTCCAAAACCTCTCAGATCATCAACTTCAAGACATCCAAGACAAAATCAACAATACCCCGCGCAAATGTCTTGGCTTCAAGACACCAGCCGAGCTATTCTCAAAACAACTGTTGCACTTCAAATGTGAATCCACCTCCCGACTTTCGTCGGGATGACGATTGCGGTGAACAGTTGCACCAATCGCGTGTCTAGTGTTTAAGCCCCTCAACTCCACTTAAATCAAAGAATCCTTCATGACTCTCGACACAAAATTCGTCCCCGCCGAAATGGAAGCCCGTCTGTATAAGCAGTGGGAAGAGGGTGGTTATTTTAAGCCCGGCCGCAAGCCAAACGCCAAGCCCTTCACCATCGTCATTCCGCCACCAAATGTGACTGGCTCGCTCCACATGGGCCATGCCCTTAACAACACCATTCAAGATGTTCTCGTGCGTTTCGAACGCATGCGGGGCAGGGATGTTTTGTGGCAACCAGGCACCGACCATGCGGGCATCGCCACGCAAATGGTGGTGGAGCGTTTGCTGGCCAAAGAAGGCAAAACCAACCGCAAGGAAATGGGCCGTGAAGCTTTCCTCAAACGCGTGTGGGAATGGAAAGAAGAATCCGGCGGCATCATCACCCAGCAGCTTAGGCGTTTGGGCGCATCGTGTGATTGGAGCCGAGAGCGCTTCACCATGGATGAAGGCCTCAGCCAAGCTGTGCGCAAAGTGTTTGTGCAGCTTTATAAAGAAAAACTGATTTATAAAGACACGCGACTGGTCAATTGGGATCCGGTTTTCGAAACCGCAATCTCCGATCTCGAAGTTGAAACCCGCGACACCAAAGGCGCCATGTGGTCATTCGCCTATCCGCTGGTGGATGGTGAAATTGATGGCCTGAAAGAAATTGTCATCTCCACCACGCGCCCTGAAACCATGTTGGGTGATGGCGCTGTGGCCGTGCATCCATCTGATGAGCGCTATAAAAATCTTGTTGGCAAAATGGTTTGGCTGCCCATCGCCAACCGCAAAATCCCCATCATCGCCGATGAATATCCTGATCCCGAATTCGGCACAGGTGCAGTGAAGATCACAGGCGCACATGATGAAAACGATTTTCATGTGGCCAAGCGCAACAACATTCCGCTGATCATGTTGATGGATAAAAAAGCCCGGATGATTTCCACTCCTGAAAACCATGTGCCCGAGCGCTATAACGGCGTTGATCGTTACAAAGCGCGCGAAATGGTATTGGCCGAAATCGAAGAACTCGGTTTCTATCGTGGTAAAGAAGAAAAAATGATTCCGCAGCCCTTTGGTGATCGCTCAGGCGTGGTCATCGAGCCGATGCTGACCGCGCAATGGTATGTGGATGCTGCCACGCTTGCCAAGCCCGCCATTGCCGCTGTTGATAAGGGCAACACAAGTTTCGTTCCGAAGAATTGGGATAAAACTTATTACGAATGGATGAACAACATCCAGCCATGGTGCATCAGCCGCCAACTTTGGTGGGGCCACCAAATTCCGGCTTGGTATGGCGATGACGGAAAAATCTACGTTGAAGAAACTGAGGCCGAGGCGCAAGCCACCGCTGGCCCGAATGTAAAACTTACCCGCGATGAAGACGTTCTCGACACATGGTTCTCTTCCGCCCTCTGGCCGTTCTCAACACTCGGTTGGCCTGAGCAAACGCCAATCCTCAAACGCCATTATAAAACTAATGTGCTGGTCACAGGCTTTGACATCATCTTCTTCTGGGTTGCCCGCATGATGATGATGGGCTTGCACTTCATGAAGGAAGTGCCGTTTGAAACGGTTTATATTCATGCTCTGGTTCGTGACGAGAAGGGCCAGAAGATGTCAAAGTCCAAGGGCAACGTTATTGATCCGTTGGAACTCATCGACGAGTTCGGCGCTGATGCGCTCCGCTTCACCATGGCCGCTATGGCCGCGCAGGGGCGTGATCTGAAACTCGCAAAATCGCGCGTAGAAGGTTACCGCAACTTTGCCACCAAGCTGTGGAACGCCGCACGTTTTGCCGAAATGAATGGCGTAGCGAAAGACGAGAGTTTCGATCCCGTCGCTGCCCGAGTCACCGTCAATCGCTGGATTGCGGGTGAGGCCGCGCGGTGCCGCGATACGGTGACGAAGGCGATTGAAGACCACAAATATAATGAAGCCGCCGCATCGCTTTATCAATTCGCGTGGAATGTTTATTGCGATTGGTATGTGGAATTGATCAAGCCGATCCTGACCGGAACCGACGAAACAGCCAAAGCCGAAACCCGCGCCTGCGCCGCTTGGGCGTTTGAGCAAATCCTCATTTTGCTGCACCCTTTCATGCCCTTCATCACCGAAGAGCTGTGGAGCAAAACCGCCACCCGTTCCACCATGTTGATTGACGCAAGCTGGCCATCATACGCAGGCCTCGGCGATGCGAAAGCTGATGCTGAAATGAATTGGGTCATCCGTTTGATTTCCGAAATTCGTTCCGTGCGCGCTGAGATGAACGTTAACGCCGGAGCCAAAATCCCTTGCGTCATCGTCGGTGCCGGCCAAGAAGCCCGCATGCGCACCGCCAATTGGGAAGCCGAAATCATGCGGTTGGCGCGGTTGTCATCATTGGTGTTCGAAGACGCAGTTCCCCCCCAATCCGCCCAAATCCCCCTCGACGAAGCCACAGTTGCCTTGCCCCTCGAAGGCATGATCGACTTCGCCGCCGAACGCGCAAGGCTCAACAAAGAGTTAGAAAGAATCGCCAAAGACATGGGCGGGATTGATGGCCGCTTAAATAACCCAGGCTTCGTCGCCAAAGCCCCACCCGAAGTGCTGGTCGAAAGCCGCGAATTGAAAGCGCAGTTGGAAGAGAAGAAGGCGAAGGTGTTAGAAGCGTTGAAGAGGTTGGGTTGAGGGATACGGCGCTATTGCGAGGTCAACACATTTCCTAAGAAAAGTTTAGGATGTGAAAACGCCATTGCCGCAAAATAGAAACTAACTGAGAGAAAAAAGACGTCCCCCAAAAACGTTAGAATAATACTCGGCGCTAATTGAGCAGATTCGCCATCATCAGCTTGGGCCCAACTCTTCAGACTTTCCGCGTCCAATGTTCCACCATAAGCTATAGTAAGCGCAGCAAAAATGACAAAGTAAATCAGCATGGTCGCCACTGCAGCTAAAATTGCGAATTTTATTCGTTCCCGATTAGACATTTGCCTTTGATTGGCTTTTGAAAAACTCCGGCAAGCGTGAAATGATGAAAACACCAACCAAAACCATCCAGCTTCTGGCGGAATATTAATGCGCATTACACTGCTCGCAGCCACCTCAGCGGCACAGAGTAAAGAGAGAACAAAACAAAATTGAACCACATTTCTTATTACACTGACATCTTCAATTTTCTCAGTTGTCATTACTTATAACTCATCAGCGGTACATCAATCTACAATTCCAGTTGCACTTTGCAAGCAAGCGATAACAATTCGGTTAACCCGCCTCCGGTTCCAATTTTAGCCCTAATCCCTTTATCACTTTGAATATTGCACTAAAATTCGTATTGCCGTCCTCTCCCGTTTCAGCGGGAGTAGGACAGGGGCCCGATTTGCTTTTGCAAATTGGGAAAGGTGAGGGTGTGTGACGTAAAGTCCCTCACCTCCCCATTGTTTCGCTTTGCTCACCAACGGGTCCCTTCCTGCTCCCGCGAGCGGGAGAGGACAAGGAAGCCTAGGCCGCCTCTGGTTTCAACTTCAACCCCAACGCTTTCATCACTTTCAAGATCGCACTGAAACTTGGGTTGCCGTCTTTCGATAGTGTCCGGTAGAGCCCTTCGCGCGTTAAGCCTGTGGCGGAGGCGATGTCGCTCATGCCTTTGGCGCGCGCGATGTCGCCCAATGCTGAGGCGATATAAGCGGCATCATCGCCAGCCTCTTCAAAACAGGCTTCAAGATAAAGCGCCATGTCTTTATCTGATTTCAAATAGTCAGCCACATCATAAGTTTTAAAACCAACTGCCATGATCTACTCCTTCCACCGCTTAGAGATGGCTTTGGACAAAATAATATCGCGCTCTTGCGTGCTCTTATCGCCGCCACACAGCAGCACGATCAATTCATCGCCGCGCCTGATAAAATAGACGCGGTAACCCGGCCCATAATCAATCCGCATTTCGCTGATGCCTTCGCCCACTGGCTTTGCATCGCCAGCGTTCCCCATCAAAAGCCGCAAGATGCGTGCCTGAATGCGCGCCCGCCCACGATCATCACGCAACTTGCGCAGCCACTCGTCAAACTCGTCAGAGCGCAAGATTTGCATCAAGTCCAACATGTAATCTATAAATTACATTTTGTAAAGCTGAAAATTCGCTATCCTTCTCCGCATGCACTGCTTCCTCACTGACCGTATCCCAACCCCCATCGGCGATATGATTCTCGTCGCTCGCGATGGCGTGTTGCTGCTGCTGGAATTTGAAGATGCGTTGCCCCGCATTGAACTCCAGATGAAGGCTCGCTTCAAAGATTTTGAAATGCAGCTTTCGTCCAATCCGTTTGGCTTGTCCGATGTGGTGAAAGATTATTTCAGCGGCAACATTCACGCCATCGATAACATCCTCACCGATGGCGGCGGCACAGAATTTGAAAAACAAGTCTGGGCCGAGCTGCGCAAAATCCCCACGGGCACCACGGTGTCTTACGGCTTCATCGCCCGCAAACTTGGCGACATCAACATGAGCCGCGCAGTGGGAACCGCCAATGGCCGCAATCCAATTGCTATCGTGGTTCCGTGTCACCGCGTGATCGGTGCGGATCGTTCGATGACGGGATATGGCGGAGGCATTCACCGAAAAGAATGGTTGCTCCGCCATGAGGGTGCGTTACTAATTTAGAATTAGCCTTCGTCGTCGCTGCTTCCTGCATCTTCTGGCTCGTCGGCATCATCTTGAATGTCGGCTTCGGCGTCACCTGCCGCGTCGCCTTCGTCGCCTTGATCAAGATCGGCCACGTCTTCTTCGTTTGAGCCTTCGTCATAGGTGATGTCTTCGTAAGACACTTCTTCCGATTCTTCGTATGACACTTCCGAATATGACTCAGTCGACGAAACTTCCACGCTGCTTACTTCGCTATAAGTTTCATAAGTTGTCTGTTCAACTGTGTAGCCAAACTCATAGGTGAAATCGACGAAGTGAACACCCGCAGAATTTGTCGGGCGTTCAACAACACCAGCCGCGTAAGTTAAAACATTCACACCAATGATCTCGGAGCTATAGCCGTCAACTGCAACAATCGCTGTCGTGCCCTCATGCTCAATCAGGAACAGATAAACCTGTCCTTCGCGGCGTGAATCGTTAACTTTCACACCCAGTTTCTCCAATCGGGCAATCAAAAAACCTGCACTGCGCATTTTGTGCTTAAGGGCTTTGGCTTGCGTGATTTTGAGCGGTGTTCCAATTGTTGGCTTAGCGGCCGTAAATGCAAGTGCATTTCCTGTTAACATCAGAGTTGGCAGAGCAACTGCGATTATGAGGTGTTTCAAGTTTATCATCGATTGTTTCCTCGGATTGGTTGTAAAACTGAAAATTCCCCCAAATCAGCGTTAGCCGTAGCGGACGAAGGATTCAATCTGCGCCGACGTTCAATTTAAAATAAACTCGAAAACTCTCACGTTCTGAGTGGGCAGCACGTCGAGAGCGTCCTCACGACGGCGTGCGCTCTGCACTCCTGTTTGGAATTTTGTAAGCCAAATTCCAAAAATCTCTTTTCACAATGTCAAACAGCAGGGTTGCGGACTTAAGCGACCAGTCTGCTATATAGTCCTACAATAAGAACAAGTCAAGAACTTTTTTGAATTTTCTTTTTTGCGGTTTTGCGGTTGCGCAGAACATGCTCGTGTTCTTTGTCATACAATGCGGAGTCCTTGAATTCCGTATGGCCCAAAACGGGTCCGACCAAGACGAGGGCCGTGCGCGTGATTTTGGCTTCCTTCACCTTTTTGGCAATTGTTGAAAGCGTGCCATGAATGAAAAGTTCGTCTGGCCACGTCACACGGTAGGCCACCACAACCGGACAATCCGCGCCATAGTGAGGTGTCAGCTCGCGTTCGATATGAGCGAGATTACGGATCGACAAATGAATGGCCAGCGTAGCTTTTGATGCGCCCAGCAGCGCCAGCTCTTCGCCCGGCGGCATGGCCGAAGCTTGCATCGTTGTGCGGGTCAAAATCACAGTCTGAGCGATTTCAGGCAAAGTGAATTCAATCTTCAAAGCCGCAGCTGCAGCGGCGAAAGCTGGCACACCCGGCGTTACATCATATTCAATGCCCAGCGCATCAAGCCTTCTCATCTGCTCGGCAATTGCTCCGTACAAGGACGGATCTCCCGAATGCACGCGGGCCACATTTTGATTTTGGGAATGCGCCAATTTGATTTCGTCGATGATTTGGTCAAGATGAAGTGGAGCGGTGTCCACCACGCGCGCGTCTGCCGGTGCTGCCTTCACAATTTCTTCGGGCACCAGCGATCCCGCATATAAACACACGGGGCAAGATTGAATGAGTTTCAATCCACGAACAGTTATGAGGTCAGCAGCCCCGGGGCCGGCGCCGATAAAGTGTACTTTCATTTTGCATCCATTTTCTTGGCATAACCGCGCGGTGTATAAGCATAAGTCTTGCCATCGCCTCGTGTGATTGTTTTTGATTGCGATGATCCGACCATGACGAGGGTCAGCATATCAACTTCCTCCGGATCGAACTCCGAAAACTTCCGTATACGGACGTTTTCTTCAGGCCGACCCAGGTTGGTGGCGACGACAACAGGCGTATCAGGCGGGCGATGATCTTTGAGAATGGAAAAGGCTCGTTCCAATTGATCACGGCGTTTGAGTGAACGTGGGTTATAAAACGAAATCACAAAGTCTCCCTCTGCCGCCGCCTTGATGCGTTTTTCAATCGCTTCCCAAGGCGTCAATAAATCGGATAGAGAGATACAACAGAAATCATGCCCAATCATCGCACCCGCTTTGGCGCTCGCCGCTTGGAATGCGGAAATGCCGGGATGCACTTCCACCTTGATCCGGTTTGGCTCGCGGTCAATCAATTCATAAACCAAAGCCGCCATCGCATATATCGCGGCGTCACCGGAACAAATTAATGCCACACGTTTGCCCTGCTTGGCGAGTTCGATCGCATGACGGCAACGGGCTTCTTCGTGCCCGAGGAGAAAATCGTGGCGGGTTTGGCCGCTGCGCAGATTTTCAACCAGATCGAGATAAAGCGAATAGCCCACCCATTCAGTTGCGTACCAAAGTTCAAAATCTACATCAGGCGTCATCATGCCTGAATTGCCGGGGCCGATGCCGACCACTGAAATGTAGCCGCGCCTTTTTCCGTGATGGTTTTGGAAATCGTTAAAGTCAGCGACTTGTGCAATGGCAATTGTGGCGCGTTTGCTTTTGGTTTTAGGAACGATCAGTTTTCCATTCGGGCCAACCAAGGCAAGCGCTGCAGCTTCGGCAACGCTCGGTGTTCCAACTTCTGCCTCTACGATAGCTGATGGCGCAGTAATGCGATGCGATTCAGCCCGCAACTGTTCTGCTGTGAAAAAGAAATTGTTGCCGAATTGATCAATTGCTGCTTCATCTTCTTTGAGATCAATTGATGCATATTGAAAAATACATTGATTTGCGATGTTGTGTTTAGCCAGCGTATCATTAAGTAACTTTTTCACTTCAGCAGGGTCAGTGCCGCGTTCGCAGCCAATGCCAACTGCTAGAGTGAAGGGGTGGTAAACCAAATGAGTTGGGCCGCCGGATTTTTTGTAAATAGTAATTTCTTGAACAATTTCTTCGCCGCGTAATCTTGCTGCGGCAGCGGTTTTGTGATCCTCGCGGTTTGCAAGGATGGCGCCAGATGGCTCATCTAATGAATTACCAAAGACTACATCGCTGGCAGTTGTAATAGCAGCTTGGCCATTTGTGACGCTTGCAATTTTTCGTGCTAAGTCATTGCCGCCATGATGACCGCCGAGCAGTGGAACAACCGATGATCCATTTTCGGCTACTGCGATGACAGGGACTTCTCCATATTTGTTCTTGAGCTGGTCTGCGACTGATCGAATGAGAATGCCTGCGGCGCAGACACCAACAACTGCGCCAGCTAAACTAAACTGCCTTGCAATGGCGTGCGTTGCTTTTTCAAAATGAAGATCACACCCTTCCAATTCTTCTGGGCCGTGAATCTTTCCACCAACGGCCTGTTTGATCTGCCTCGCCGTTGCAAGTGCTGACGGCCCCAAAACGATGATTGCAATCTCTCTCAATTTGCATTCCTAACAATAATCGTTGTGAAATAGGGCAGGGTGTCGCCTTCGATGGTTTCAACGGGTCTGATCAATTGATCATGATGCGTTGCGTTTTCGACAGCCATGGCTTTGGAAAGTAGGCCCAGCTCGGCCAGCAATAATTTCACTTTTCCAAAATGTCTGCCCACTTTGATGATTGCAACGGCTTGGCTGGTGGCCAGTTCGAAATGCAATTTGTCTTCCGGCAAGGTGGCAGGCAGGACTTTCAGCATATCATTGCGTCCCACCAAGGGCTGGCCGATTGCTGCTGCTGCGGCGGTGATTGAGGTGACGCCCGGAACGATTATGGTTTTATACTTGGGCGCAAGGCGTTCAAAAATATACATGAAGCTGCCATAAAAAAACGGATCGCCTTCACACAGCATCACAACGTTTTTTCCAGAATCGAGCGATGCGGCAATGGCGGCTGCACCTTTGTCATATGCCTCCTCACCGGGTTCGCGCTCCACACGCATAGGCATATCGACGGCAATTTCGATTGTGCCTTCAGCTATAAACGGCTTGGCAATGTTTCTTGCTGTCGAATCTTTGCCGTTCGCACAAAGATACGCAATCACATCGGTTGTCGATATCAAGCGCCATGCTTTGACCGTCATTAATTCAGGGTCGCCGGGGCCAACGCCCACGCCATACAAAGTTCCTGTCATGGTTTTATAACTCTCCATTGCACGACTGACATGCGCGGTTTCATCGCGCGATAAGGGCCGACTTTGGTCAGCGTCGAAACATCCATACGCACCAATTCGCCGCCGTGCTTTTCCTGCAAATCATAAAGGTGCATTTCACCTTCGATGGTCACAACATTTGCAACCAGACGACCGCCGGATTTCAAATTTGCCCATGCCGTATTGAACACGCCATCATTGCCAACCCCGCCACCGATGAATACTGCATCAGGCGCAAGTAATCCGTTCAAGGCTTGAGGCGCTTTACCCGCTATGATTTTCAAACGTGGAGTTCCGAGTTGATCGGCATTAGTCGCAATCATCTTGAGGCGGTCTTCATTGTGCTCAATCGCATAAGATTCACATCCGCGTGTTGACCTCATCCATTCGATGGATACTGATCCGCAGCCAGCACCAATGTCCCAGAGCAATTCATCCGGCGCAGGTGCTAGTGCCGATAACGTTGCAGCCCGCACTTCGCGCTTGGTCAATTGGCCGTCATGAACAAAAGCTTTGTCAGGTAAACCTGCAACGCGCGAAAAGATTTTTGCTTGTGAACCTGCAGCGCAGTGAACGGCCAACACATTCAGCGGCGACCAATCGAGGTTTGGATTTGCGCTTGCTGCAAAGTGAGTGATGCGTTCGGCAGCACCTCCCATATTTTCAAGAACGGAAACTTTGCTTTCGCCAAAGCCACGCGCAATCAAACGGCGACAGACTTCGGCGATTGAAGATTCGTCTTCGGTCAAAACAAGCAATCTCGCATTCGGTTGAATAAAAGTTTCAACATTTGCAGCGGGCCGACCATGTATCGTGAAGCAATCACAATCTGGCAAACTCCAACCCATACGAGAAGCGGCCAATGAAAAAGCCGAGACTTGCGGGATGATTGTCATTTCTTCGAAAGGGATGAATTCAAGCAGTTTGCGCACCACGCCAAAATTCATTGGGTCACCCGTAGCCAAAATTACGGTGTTGCGGCCCGCCAGTGGTTTGATCTGTTCAACGACAGCAGAAAAAGGCTGTGGCCATTCGTGGATTTCGGCTTTGGTTTTTGGCAGTAGTGCGAGCAGACGTTTTGCGCCAACGATCACATCGGTTGATTTGATTGCAAGGCGCGCGCGATTGGATAGAGCTTCCCAACCGTCTTCACCCATGCCAACCACTGTAAGCCATTTGTTCATTTCATATCACTCGTCAAAGCATTGATTACGGATGAGGCCATTGCGCTGCCGCCCTTGCGGCCTTTGATAGTGGCGTATGGAATGCCACGTGAGTTAGCAATCAGTTCGGCTTTGCTTTCAGCGGCCCCCACAAAGCCGACGGGAAAAGCAACGATACAAGCGGGTTTGGGTGCGCTGGCGTCAATCATTTCAAGAAGTTTGAACAGCGCAGTTGGCGCATTGCCGATAACCACAATTGCACCTTCGAGTTTTTCTTTCCAAAGTTCAAGCGCCGCCGCTGAACGTGTAATGGAATTGGCAATTCCGAATTCACGTGATCGGGGATCATTCAGTGTACAGATGATTTCGATATATTTCGGAAGCTGCCTTGCGATGATGCCATGGCGCACCATTTCTGCGTCGACGAAAATCGGCTTGCCATTTGCGAGTGCGGTAATTATCGCCGGAGCGAAAGTTTCGGTAATCACGAGATCTTCTACAATATCGGTCATGCCACAAGAGTGGATAATACGTGTGGCAATGGCCTCAGCATTATTAGGTAGTTTGGAAAAATCCGTTTCGGCGCGGATGATTTCAAAAGAGCGCGCGTAGATTTCAGTTGGGTTTTTGAGGTAGTTGAACACTATATGACCCTCAATAGTCCGTCATCCCGACGAAAGTCGGGATCCAGACTTCCCACGATCGAGCTTACTGAAAGTCTGGATTCCGGCTTTCGCCGGAATGACGACTGGAGGGTTAAATCGGTGAACGTAGTTTGGAATTTCACTTCTTCACCATGCTCTTTGGCCCGAGCGGATGATCGGCATGGGGATAGATGGCATGGGTGTGTCCGTCTTCATGGCTGTGGGCGTGACCATCATCGTGGTCATGTGAATGAGGTTTTGAGACAAGTTTAAACGGCCCATTTTGGCAAAGACCTGTGCAGTTGCCGCCTGCATCGCATTTCAAGCATTCCTTGGCGCTCATGCCTTCAACATGGTGATGGTGGCTTTCCTGCACCGCGCCCACTTCAGCTTCAAAACCTAAAACTGCTGTGCGATATTTGCACATTTGGCAATTCATGGCGATGTCGCCCGTGATGATTTGTTCTATGCGCTCCACAAAAGTTTCAACCACGGCGGGGTGATCGTTAAGGTAAGGCGCTTTCAGAAATTCAACATTGGGGTGGTTCGCAGCCACAGCATCAGCCGCCATGTAAATACGTTGCACGAGAACGCCAGTGAACAGGAAATAAGGAAACACAATAATGCGCTTGAAGCCAAGCTTGGTCACATGTTCCAGCGCTGGTTCCACCAATGGAAAGGTGACGCCAGAGTAGGCCACTTCGCCCCAACCGAAGCCAAACCCTTCCCACAGAATGCGCATCACTTTTGCCACGTTGGAATTGGCATCAGGATCAGACGCGCCACGACCGACGACCAGCAGAAGTGTATCATGCTTCTCGACATGTGTAGGCGCTGCATCAATGGCTTCTTGAATACGGTCACCAGCGGCCCGCATCATTTTAGGGTCAATGCCCAGTTCCTTACCATAATCAATCCGCAAATCGTTTTGCGCGGCATAGGCATTGAGCACAGATGGAATATCGTTCTTGGCGTGGCCCGCAGCAAACAACATTCCGGGCACGGCGAGAACGCGTGTGACACCTTTTTCCTTAAGAATATCCAGACCTGTGCGAATGATGGGCGTGGCAAATTCAAGATAGCCAAACTCAACAGGATAATGGGGCAGGCGCTTTTTCAGGTGTTCAGAAAGATTAGCAAACTCCGTCACCGCCTTGCGGTTCCGGCTGCCATGGCCACAGAGCATTACACCTAATTTTTCAGTCATTGCGGTAGCCTTTCCAAATTACAACGCCGCCATGTTGGCGAGGAAAGGCAGCTTCCGGATTAAACGCCCGTCAGGGTCCGTCGCACCAGATTAGCTTCCAGCCCCGTAGGTGGGGCGCTGCTGGTACGCTTCTAAGCGAGAAGAATGGGAGGCACAATCATAATTGCGACGAAATTCGTTAGGCTACGGCAGCCATTCTAAAATTTCTGATTTTTGTAGTGCGACGCCATTTTCGTAAGTGGCAATGAGTTGATGGCCAATGAAATGGTCATTGCGATAAATGAATGCTTCGTCAGCGAGTTTAATCATCTCTGCGGCATTGTTGAGTGATTTGTCATATCGTCTTGCTTGATCTGCTTCTGGAACATCATGACCGCCTTGAGAGACGCGCAATCGCACGCGTTCATTAGCAAGTCTCAATGATGAAACGAAGACGAATGTGAAAGATAACCTATACCCGGCGGCCTTGCAGTTCTCTGCTGTATGAAAATGATTTCTCCCGGATAGGGTGGTCTCGACCATAAATGATTTCTGCGAGGCCGTGAATTCAGTGACCAACCGATGCATTTCTCGTCCAGACCAAATGAGAGGATTTGCGTTGGCCGGAGCAAGCTTTGCGAGTTCGTCAGGGTTGAGAAACACTGCTTGCGCGTCATCAACTCTGTTAAAAAAATCCGGCTGTCTCGCGAGCGTTGATTTGCCTGAGCCATTGGGGCCAGCTAATAGGATCAGCCAAGGCCTCATACAGTTTCGCGAAGTTGTTTTTTGGTAGTCGAAGCTTCTCGCTTCAAGAATTTAATTTTACCATTATCGAGGTAAGGCAGAGCAAAGCCACGTTCGAGAAGTTCATCATTTTCCCGTTTCAAGCTGGACTTTATTTTTGCCATATCGAGTTTCATTTTCATTGGTATGAGTTAAGCGTTTTGCAATCAAATTACAAGGTTCGTTGAATGCAATGGGTTACTGCGCTTTTGTTCGTACAATAATCGTTTTAGAGCGGTTCCAAGTTTGTTTGAGTCACTCCACACTAACCCCGTCATCCCCGCGAAGGCGGAGATCCAGCTATCTTTTCAACAGGTTGTACTCAAAAAAGTGGGGCCCCTGCCTTCGCAGGGGTGACGGGTTTTTGGGTCTATCTAGATTGGAATCGCTCTGAGAAAATAGTTGCTACAATTCAAATTGACTTGCTGTTATGCCTGAATGCCAATGAGGCAACCAAAAATGAACAAAATGCGATCACCATTGAAAAAATTGCGAGCCAAAACGTCTGATTCTGCGTTTCACTTGCTAGCCTCTGTTGCTCTTCATAGCGAAGTTGCGCCATAACATTTTCGACTACATTTTTGCGCGACGGGTGTTTCCAAGCCCTGACAGTTGATCTTTTCACATAGATTTGGATCCGATTTTTCAGCGCTGAGTTCATCGAGTTTTTGATTTTTTAGGAAATCATAAAGTTTACGCGCATTGATTTCGATTGGTCCACCGCAACATCTGCTGGTGTCGGTGCCCAACGCTTTGGCGTAGTTCGAGATTGATAGAAAAACCAAAACCGCAAATGCAAATTTGGCCATTTTCAATGTTCCTAAAACTCCACCCCCGCCTGCGCCTTTACGCCTGACCTGAACGGGTGCTTGATCATTTCCATTTCGGTCACCAAATCTGCAAGCTCAATCACTTCGTCGCGGGCGTTTCTGCCGGTGATGACAATGTGTTTATCCATCGGGCGCGCTTTTAAAGCTTCTAACACTTCTTCAAGAGGCAGGTAGTCATAGCGCAACACGATGTTGAGTTCGTCTAACATCACCAAGCGATAGCTCGCATCGGCGATCATGCGTTTGGCTTCTTCCCAGCCGGCTCTGGCGTGTGCGATGTCGCGGTCTCGGTCTTGGGTTTCCCAGGTGAAGCCTTCGCCCATGGCTTTGATGGTAACGAGGTCTGGGAATTTTTCCAAAACTGTCCGCTCGCCTGTGCCCCATGCGCCTTTGACGAATTGGATGATGCCGCTGCGAAGGCCGTGCCCTACATGTCGAAACACCATGCCGAAGGCGGCGGTGGATTTGCCTTTGCCTTTGCCCGTGTGGACAATCAGCAACCCACGCTCAATGGTTTTGCCCGCCATGATTTTGTCACGCGCAGCTTTTTTCTTGGCCATTTTTTCATTGTGGCGGGCGGAGTCTTTTTCAAGTTCTTCAGTCATGTTTGCAGGCCTTTCAAAATATCATAGGCGGAGTTGAGGCGCGGTTGCCAGAGGTTCCTTGCGATGGCCTCTTCAAGACGCGCGGCGATTTCTTTCAAGGCATCGGGATTGTTGGCGGCGATGAACTCTCGCGTTTCATCGTCAGCAATGAAGGCATCATAAGCCAAATCGAAATGATGGGTTTGCACAGCGCCCGTTGTGGCGGCGAAGGCGAACATATAATCCACGGTGGCGGCGATTTCGAAAGCGCCTTTATAGCCGTGGCGTTTGACACCATTGATCCATTTCGGGTTGACCACGCGCGAACGCATGACGCGCGAGATTTCTTCTTCGAGGGTGCGGATTACCGGACGTTCGGGGCGGGAGTGATCGTTGTGATAGTTCTTTGGCTTTGTGCCGGATTCGGTTTCGACTGCTGCCGTCATGCCGCCCTCAAATTGATAGTAATCATCAGAGTCCAGCAAATCATGTTCGCGGTTGTCTTGGTTGTGGATCACGGCTTCAATTCCGGCGAGGCGGCGTTTAAATGTGACTTCATCATTTTCGCCTTGGGCTATTGTGCCGTAAGCATATGCGCCCCAGATCACATAGGCGGCGGCCAGATCAGCTTTGGTGTCCCAGATTTTTTCGTCAATTAAAGCTTGCAAGCCAGCGCCATAAGCGCCGGGCTTTGCGCCGAAGATGCGGTGAGTGTCGCGGTAGGCGACCATGGGATTGTCTTCGACTGTTTCATCAAGGGCGGCAACGGCTCGGAATGCCTTGTCGAGCAGTTCGATTTGCGTTGGGAAGGCATCACGGAAGAAGCCGCTGATGCGCAGTGTTACGTCGACACGCGGGCGGGCGAGTTTTGCCATTGGGATAATTTCATAGCCCGTTACGCGCCAGCTGGCGGAATCCCACACGGGTTTTGCGCCGATCAAGGCCATGGCTTGCGCAATATCGTCGCCGCCAGTGCGCATATTAGAGGTTCCCCATGCAGAAAGTCCAGCATTTTTAAGATGTTGACCCGTATCTTGATAGTGACGCTTTAAAAGTTCTTCGGCAGATTTTTGGCCGAGCGTCCATGCTGTGGGGGTGGGCACCGTGCGGTTATCAAGGGAGAAGAAGTTTCGGCCCGTCGGCAGAACATCAAGACGGCCGCGGGTGGGTGCTCCTGATGGGCCGGGGGCGACGCGTTTTCCGGAAATGCTTTTCAGGAGGGAGGCAATTTCGTTGGGGCCGGAGGATCGGAGGGCGGGGCGTATTGTGTTTTCTATTGATGACAGAACACTTGTAGTTCTGGGTCCCGTCCCCGCCTTCGCGGGGATGACGCGTCGGGATGACGGGTCAACAAGACAGGCGGCATAATTTTCCAACCGCTCAATTGCGTCCCCATTTGTGCGCCATGGGGCGGCGATGAGTTGGAGGAGTTCGGCGGGTTTTACGCCTTTGTAGGGTTCGGCCATGGGAGCGTTTAGGGGGTCGAAACCTTCCATTCCGAAATCTTGGGCGAGGGCGCG
>JAYTUV010000123.1:0-4272 GCA_043744395.1 Aestuariivirga sp. | reverse complement strand
GGTTTAAAGAAGGTTCACTTCTAGCAGATTATGGCGAACAATTTGGCCAAGGCGTTCGTGCGCACAAAAGTGCGATTGCCCTTGAGGCTTCCAAAGTTGACGCGGAATTGGCATCCAAAGCAAAGTCAGAATTCATTGCCAACATGAGCCATGAACTGCGGACACCCCTGAATGCGATCATTGGATTTTCCGATATGGTGTCCACAAAAACTGTAACCAGTCCAGAAAAAGTTGTCCAATACGCAGGTTACATCCAGCAAGCGGCCGAGCATCTATTGGCTCTGATTAACGGCATTCTCGATGTTTCAAAAATTCAGGCAGGCAAGCTGAGTGTTGATCTTGAACCAGTCAATTTACAGTTGGTCCTTGAACCATGCATTCTCATCACCGATGCAAAAGCCAAAGAAAAAAATGTAGTGATTGAAACCCACATCGCGGATCATTTGCCATTGCTTTTGGCTGATCCGCTGCGCCTTAAACAAATCTTGATCAACCTGCTCAGCAACGCTGTAAAGTTTACACCCGATTGGGGCCGTGTCCGCGTTGATGCCAGTGTGCGAACTGAAGATTTCGTAACAATCACCATAACCGACACTGGGCAAGGCATGAACGCCGAAGAAATTGATACAGCCATGCGGCCCTTTGGCCAAGTTGAGTCTGGCTTTAACAAACGCCACGAAGGAACGGGCCTCGGCCTGCCGATTGCCTATGCACTTGCAAAACTGCATGGCGGCGATTTGGAAATTCAATCTGCAAAGGGTGCAGGAACGCGCGTTACAATTCTCATCCCATTGGCAGCGACCTTAGGCACTCACATTCCACCAGCACTGGCAAAACATTAAAAGGCCTCATGATCAAATGACTATGGCAACATCACTTTCAGTTGAACCTCGCGTAGTGCCAAACCGGGCGACGACATCAGAGCGCATGGGCCGCATCGTCGCCGTGACGGGTGCGCATGCCATTATCTTGCTTGATATGACCGATGGTGTTTTTGAAGGAAATGGCAAAGGCGCTGAAATTGGCACTTTGATGAAAGTCGAAACTCAAACTTCAGTCACATTGGCATTGATCTCGGCATTAAGCTCGCCAACACCAACCCATAATTCTTCTGAAAAAGAATTGCGGATTGTCGAAGTTGAATTCATTGGTGAATTACCAAAAGATGCGCAAGGCAATCCAAAACCCTTCCGTCGTGGCGTTTCAAATTATCCTTCGCTTGGTGATTTGGTTTACCGTGCAAGCCGCGTTGAATTGGCAATGGCTTATGCGTGCGAAGCCGAAACAGCCGTGCGTGTAGGTTACATTCAACAAGACCCAACTATTCCTGCGATGATTAAAGTTGACGAAATGTTAGCAAAGCATTTTGCAATTCTTGGCACAACGGGCACGGGTAAATCTTGCACCGTTGCACTTATCTTGCGCCGTATTTTGGAGAAAAACCCTCAAGCTCATATCTTGCTTTTGGATGTGCACCGTGAATATGCGCAAAGCTTCAAAGGCATGTCAGAAGTCATTACCCCAGATAATATGGCACTGCCATTCTGGTTGCTCAACTTTGACGAAGCCGTTGAAATTATCATTGGTCAACAAGCCAACCGCGATACTGACGTTGAAGTGTTACGCGAAATCATCCCCATCGCGAAAGCCCGTTACATGGGCAATCAGCGCCGTGATAAAAACGGTTCGCTGCGCTCGCGTGATGTGCTGGTCGAAAATAATATTGGTGTTGATACCCCAATTCCATATCGCACATCAGATCTCACGGGCGTTCTTGAAGAATATATCGGCAAGCTCGAATTGCGCGGCGAACTGGCCCCCTACAAGCGTATTAAAGCACGCATCGAAGCAATCTCACGTGACCCGCGTTATGCTTTCATGTTTGGCAGTCTGACAGTGCAAGATAATATGGCGCAAGTGTTGGCACGCCTGTTCCGCATTCCAGTAAATGGCAAGCCTATTGCGATCTTAGAATTGGGCGGCCTGCCATCTGAAATCATCAATGTGGTCGTATCTGTTCTCGCGCGACTTGCCTTTGATTTCGGCGTTTGGAGCGCAGGCAGAGTGCCCATCACCTTCGTGTGCGAAGAAGCACATCGCTATGTACCCAATGACAAAACCTCAGGCTTTGAACCAACAAAGCGCGCTATTTCACGCATCGCCAAAGAAGGGCGCAAATATGGTGTGTCACTCTGCATTGTAACGCAGCGCCCAGCAGAACTTGATCCAACAATCTTGTCTCAATGCAATACTATTTTCTCGATGCGTCTGACCAACGAACGCGATCAAGAAATTTTGCGCGCCGGCATTTCCGACGCCGCTGCAAGCCTACTTGAATTCATGTCAACCATGGGTGCGGGCGAGGCCATCACATTTGGCGAAGGTGTTGCTTTGCCGACGCGTATCAAGTTTGATTTGTTACCTGCCAATGAATTGCCACGCAGCAACACAACCTCCTTCACTAAGAACTGGTCTAAAGATTTGCCTGATGACGCATTCCTCCACGAAGTTGTCAGCCGTTGGCGCGCTCAAACCTATAATCCCGATAGCGCTGGATATTCCATTGATGAGGCAACACCAGCTGCAGCGCAAGCAGACGCTGGAGAGCAAGACGCAATTGAACCTGCCACAGCCTTCGCACGCCCATCTTTGCGCCGTGACAGCTTCATGAATATTCCAACTGTGACACCGCAAGTGGCGGCGGCAGCGGCAGTGCCAGCCCAACCCTCTGGCTTTGGCCGAATGGCGCCCACTGTCCCACCGGCATTTCAACCAGCTAGCGCCGAGCAACCACCAGCCCAACAAAGCCTCGCCAGCCTGATCAAACAGTTCCGTACCTAAGACTTGTGTTGACGGCTTCTGCCCGCTAACACAAGAATGTCAAAATCCCAATGGGGGATCGGCTAACGGTAGGCCTGCAGACTCTGACTCTGCCTGTCTAGGTTCGAATCCTAGTCCCCCAGCCATTTGATTTTATATGGTTTTAAATAATTATTCCCATCACGTGAAATAGTTCTTGACAGCGTACGGTGAACCTGCTATCTGTCGTCATACTCCATAACCGGGTCACCACTTCTGGAGCTCCCAATCCCAACAATAGTTTTGAGCCCATCATGAAAACGACGTTGGCGTGAGGAGATGTAATATTACCCAATCGCAGCGATCAGTGAACTTCCGGCACTGCAACTGCAAAACAAATTAAGTAATTGATTTTACTATCTAAAATAGAAATCGAATACAAGTGATCGACACTGTTTGATTGCCAAAGTTTAAATCGCATTGATTGGAGCATGGAAGTCTGAAAGCGGCCCCCTTTCACGATGTCAAAACAAATTCACCGACCAATGATCCAATTTCTGAATCGAAAGCGTACTGATTGTCACACGCAAGGAAAACGGGTCATGAAAATAAAAGATCGGCCAGAATTTAAAAGCAAACCGCAGCCGTTCGTTTTGGGGCCAGATGATATGGTCTCGGTTGCCATCAAAACCATGGCCACCTTAAATATAGGATCGGTTGCAATTCTAGACAATGACAAAAAAGTTCTCGGAATTGTAACCGAGCGTGATTTACTGCGGCGGCTTCTGAATGCGGGACTTGATCCTGCAAAAACCCGCCTTTCAAAAATCATGACAAGCCAAGTGAAAACAGCAAGGGTCGATGACCACGTTATTGATTGGCTTCGCCAAATGTCAAACGAGCGCTTCCGCCATTTGCCAGTTGTTGATGGCGACGGACGATTGATCAATATGTTGTCTCAAGGAGATTTCGTTTCATTCACTTGGCCCGAGTTGCTGCTGAACCTGCGTGAGAAAGCTGGCGAAACGATGCGCAGTGCGGGAACGCCGGTGCCTTTGCTTGTGGGTGGAATTATGCTTTATTCCTTGGCCATGCTCGTTGTATTTAAATATATACTCTGACAATTCGTTCGCTTTTGACAGAGCCTTCAAAAACTACAAAATAGAAAGTTGTCTTATTTTTTGACCGAGCATTTTTACAATTTTTGCGGCCGCGACACCATTGTGACAGGCATTTTAGGCGGTGGCGTGCTTGGTAAATGATTGCGTCGTTGGGATCGACGTTTTCTTGAGGTGTAGTCGGAAATTTAGCTGTGACCCAAACTAAAAATGCCCGGATATGGGCGAGCAGTCCTGTCGGAGCGAATGCAAAACCTAGATCAATCTGACTTTTGACGGAATCGTCAAAAGTCAGATAAATTGGTCGAAAATAATAACTTAGGGCGCTTTTGATGTTTCCATGAAACATCAAAAC
>JAYTUV010000122.1:0-16944 GCA_043744395.1 Aestuariivirga sp. | reverse complement strand
ATGGAGTAGACCCATGGCAAAAGAGAAATTCAACCGCGACAAGCCGCATTGCAACATTGGTACGATTGGTCACGTTGACCATGGCAAGACCTCGTTGACGGCTGCGATCACCAAGATTTTGGCTGAAACGGGCGGTGCGACTTATACAGCTTATGACATGATTGATAAGGCTCCTGAAGAGCGCGCGCGTGGTATTACGATTAATACCGCTCACGTTGAATATCAAACCAAGGCCCGCCATTACGCGCATGTTGATTGCCCAGGACATGCCGATTATGTGAAGAACATGATTACCGGTGCGGCTCAGATGGACGGTGGTATTCTGGTTGTTTCAGCATCTGACGGCCCAATGCCACAAACCCGCGAGCACATTCTTCTTGCCCGCCAAGTTGGTGTTCCAGCGCTTGTTGTGTTCATGAACAAGGTTGACATGGTTGATGATCCAGAACTTTTGGATCTGGTTGAAATGGAAGTGCGCGAGCTCTTGAGCTCATACCAATTCCCTGGCGATGATATTCCAATCATCCGCGGCTCGGCTTTGTGTGCTTTGAATGGCACCAATCCTGAGATTGGCCGCGAAGCCATCCTCAAGTTGATGGAAGCTGTTGATACTTATATTCCACAGCCGCACCGCCCGATTGATCTGCCATTCTTGATGCCGATTGAAGATGTGTTCTCGATTTCGGGACGAGGCACAGTTGTGACGGGTCGTGTTGAGCGCGGCATTGTGAAGGTTGGCGAAGAAATTGAAATCGTCGGCATTCGCGAAACTGTGAAGACCACCTGCACTGGCGTTGAAATGTTCCGCAAGTTGTTGGATCAAGGTCAAGCTGGCGACAACATCGGCGCTCTTTTGCGCGGTATTGAACGTGAAGGCGTTGAGCGTGGTCAAATTCTGTGCAAGACAGGTTCAGTCAAGCCACACAAGAAGTTCACGGCTGAGGTTTATATCTTGACCAAGGAAGAGGGTGGTCGTCACACGCCATTCTTCAACAACTACCGTCCACAGTTTTACTTCCGCACGACGGACGTAACCGGTGTTGTAACCCTTCCTGAAGGTACAGAAATGGTCATGCCTGGCGACAACATCTCGTTCCAAGTTGAGCTTATTCAGCCCATCGCCATGGAAGAGAAACTGCGCTTTGCCATCCGCGAAGGCGGACGCACCGTCGGTGCCGGCGTTGTGGCTAAGATTTCGGACTGATATTTTTTAAGTGAAATCCAGACAGGCGGCGTCTTAATTGCGCCGCCTTTTTTATTAGGGTTATCCTCATGCTAATAGCTCATTTGCCTGCCGGGTACTTAATTGCAAACTTGACAACGAGGTCGGGTCGAATTCTTTCGCAGACAGCATTCATAGCAACGATGATTGGGGCGGTCATACCTGACATCGACATGATTTGGTTTTGGACTGTAGATCATCGTCAACACCATCATCACGGGTATTTTACACATTGGCCGTCATTTTGGTTTTTGGTTTTTCTTTTTGGCCTCGCGGTATCGTTTTTAAGTTCAAAGCGTGAATGGGGGACGGTTGTGTACATGTTCTCATTGGGAACGTTTTCGCATATGATACTTGATTCTGTGGCCGCGCCAATTATGTGGTTAGCGCCTCTATCCGTCCGCTGGTTTGAGTTATCTCATGTTGCCGCAAGTGCGAATGGAGCTACCTATGCCCTCCTAACGCACTGGACATTTGGCCTTGAGCTGGCGATTTGTCTGATTGCTGCAGTGGTACTTTACAAAGAGCGGCGGTTCCCAAGTTCCTATTCTAAATCCAACCAATCTTTGGAGAAAATCAAATGATTATTGTTACGACTAACGATCTTCCAGGTTACAAAGTTACAAAAGTTGTTGGACTTGTTCGGGGTATCACGGTGCGCTCACGCAGCATTGTTGGTAACTTGGGCGGAGCCATTCAATCGATTTTTGGTGGCAACATCTCAGTCTATACAAATCTTGCTGAGCAAGCGCGACAGGAGGCTTTGAGTCTTCTTACTTCTGATGCGCAAAAAATGGGTGCGAACGCCATCATCGCCATGCGCTATGATGCAAATGAGATTATGGACGGGATTACCGAGGTGCTGGCTTATGGGACTGCTGTGGTGGTGGAGAAGGTTTGACAGACTTAGTTTAGTGGACTAAGTGTAGTTCATGAAGACGTTTAACATTCACGAAGCTAAGACTCATCTTTCCCGTCTGATTGAGATGGCGGTCAAGGGCGAGCCATTTATTATTGCCAAGTCAGGGAAACCGATGGTGAGGGTGGAAGCTTACGAAAAGCCGATGATCAACGCCAAAAATCGGATTGGGTTTTTAAAGGGGCAGATTACGGTTCCTGATGATTTTGACACGATGTTCGCGGACGAAATTGCCGATATGTTTGAAGGTAAGTATGATGGGACTGGGTTTTTCGAGAAAAAACCTTGAACATACTCCTTGATACACAGCTTCTCATTTGGGGTGCAATGCAGAACCCAAAACTTTCTCGGAAAGCTGCCGAAGCAATAGGCGACGAAGATAATACAATCTGGTTCAGTGTGGCCAGTTTATGGGAAATTGCAATAAAAAGTGCCCTGAAACGTAAAGATTTTCCATACGACGCTGGAACAATGCGAGCAGGCCTGCTGGCCAATCATTATTTAGAGTTGTCCGTTGAAGGTCGTCACGTTCTGGCCTTGGGGGATTTGCCTTTGCTCCACCGCGATCCATTTGATCGAATGCTCGTTGCCCAAGCCTCATCCGAGGGGATGCTATTGATGACTGCCGACAGGTTGCTTGAGGATTATGGAAAGCCTATTCTTTTGGTTTGAAATTTCCCGCACCCCTTTAAAATCCGCCAAGCCGTTGACATATACTGACTCACCCGATACATGCTGACTTCGCGGAGCTTGAAGGGGTATAGCTCAGTTGGTAGAGCGGTGGTCTCCAAAACCACAGGTCGTGGGTTCAAATCCTACTGCCCCTGCCACTTTGGTTTTATTGTTGAGTTATATCAATGGTTTGACTGAAAGCTTCGTAAACAGGAATGATTGATGGCCGAGAATAGTGTTTTAGGTTTTATGCGGGAAGTACGTGCCGAAGCGACCAAGGTAACTTGGCCGACACGGCGCGAACTTGTAGTTTCCACGGTCATGGTCGTGATCATGGTGGTGGTTGCAAGTCTGTTTTTCTTGGGCGTGGACGCCATTCTGAAATGGGGCGTTGAAAAAGTGCTGTTTGGTATTTAATTAACGAAATCAAGGCACTGCGGGAATTTTATGGCAAAACGTTGGTATATTATCCACACCTATTCGAACTTCGAAAAGAAGGTGATGGAATCATTAAAAGAGCAGGCTGCGCAAAAGCACCTCGAAGATTTCTTCGAGCAGGTGATTGTGCCGACTGAAGAAGTTGTGGAAGTGAGGCGCGGCCGCAAGATTAAGAGCGAACGCCGATTCTTTCCGGGCTATGTGCTTGCAAAGGTTGATTTAACTGACGAAGTGTTCCATCTGATCAAGAACACGCCGAAGGTCACAGGTTTCTTAGGCTCTGGTTCTAAGCCAGTTCCGATTTCGGATGTGGAAGCCAACCGCATTCTTAACCAAGTGGCTGAGGGTGTTGAGCGGCCAAAAGCTTCGATTCGCTTTGAAGTTGGCGAGCAAGTTCGTGTTGCTGATGGTCCGTTTATGTCGTTCAGCGGCCAAGTTGAAGAAGTTGATGAAGAACGCGCACGGCTTAAAGTGGCAGTGAGCATTTTCGGCAGGCCAACGCCTGTAGAACTCGAATATGGGCAAGTCGAGAAGGTGAAGTAAGGCCCTCATCTTCCCATTGCTAATGCAATGGGCCCCTTCTTCTCCCGCTCGCGGGAGAAGAGGTAACGTTAACCCCGTGGGAGGCCTTGAAGCCCGACCACTAACCTTGAAAGAGGGATACATATGGCGAAGAAAATCGTCGGTTATGTGAAATTGCAAGTGCCTGCGGGCCAAGCAAACCCATCACCGCCAATCGGCCCAGCATTGGGCCAACGTGGTTTGAACATCATGGAATTCTGTAAGGCATTTAACGCTGCCACGCAGAAAATGGAGCAGGGCTCGCCTGTTCCTGTGGTGATCACTGCTTATCAAGATAAGTCTTTCACATTTGAAATGAAGGCTCCTCCGGCGTCTTATTTCTTAAAGAAAGCAGCAAAGATTAATGCTGGTTCCAAAGAGCCAGGCAAAGTTGTTGCAGGCAAAGTGACCATGGCGCAATGCCGTGAAATCGCTGAGCAAAAGCTTAAGGGCATGAATTCGCGTGACCTTGATGCAGCGGCAAGAGAAATTGCAGGTTCAGCCCGTTCCATGGGCTTGGTTGTTGAGGGCTAAGATCATGGCAAAAGCAAAACGTATTGAAAAGAACATGACCGGTCTTGATCGTTCAAAGTTTTACAGTGTTGAAGAAGCTGTAAACTTGATCAAGGCACGCGCCAACGCCAAGTTTGATGAAACCATTGAAGTGGCCATGAACTTGGGCGTTGACCCACGTCACGCTGACCAAATGGTTCGTGGTGTGTGCAACTTGCCAAACGGTTCAGGCCGCAAGGTTCGTGTTGCTGTGTTCGCAAAGGGTGCCAAGGCTGATGAAGCCAAGAAAGCCGGTGCGGATATTGTTGGTGCAGAAGACTTGTTTGAAATCGTCAACAAAGGTACATTGGACTTTGACCGTTGCATTGCAACGCCAGACATGATGGGTCTTGTTGGTCGTCTCGGCAAAGTTCTTGGGCCACGTAACATGATGCCTAACCCAAAGGTTGGTACGGTTACCATGGACGTGACTGCTGCTGTCAAGGCTGCCAAGGGCGGCGCTGTTGAATTCCGCGTTGAAAAAGCCGGAATCGTGCAGGCTGGCGTTGGCAAAGCTTCGTTCTCAGTTGACCAGATTGCCGGGAACCTCCGCGCATTCTTGGACGCGGTGAACAAGGCAAAACCAGCTGGTGCCAAAGGCACGTATATCAAGAAGATTTCGATTTCGTCGTCGATGGGCCCAGGGTTGAAGATTGACCTTGGGGTGATGTCGGCACAATAACAGAAATTCCGTGCAAGGCGGCCTTGAGCCACCTCGCACGGATCCCGCCAATGCTAACGCATTGCGGGTACCTGTCCAAGATTGCGGGTGCCGCGTGAGAAATCACAAAGCTTAATCGAAAGAGCCAGCATGAGATGGGTGTCAAAACAGATTTGAGATCGAAAGATCATTTGTCGGTTGAGACCTCAACAACCTGATCGGAAACGAGCAGGGGACAGGCAGTAGAGCGCCGCAAAAGCGTAATCTGCCTTTTAGGTGGTTAGCGTTTGAGCGGTTGGTCCAACAGCGTGTTCGCAATCAAGCGACGCGCTTTTAAGGAGAGAGCAAGTGGAAAGAGCTGAAAAAACAGAGCTCGTCGCGACACTCAACCAGTTGTTCAAAACAACTGGCGTGGTTGTTGTGGCCCACAACAAAGGCCTGACTGCGAACCAAGTCATTGACTTGCGTAACAAGATGGCCGCTGCGGGTGCATCCATAAAGGTTGCAAAGAATAGCCTGACAAAGCTCGCTCTGGTTGGCACTGATGCTGCTGGGATTACTGATTTGTTCGAAGGTCCAACAATGTTGGCCTACGGCGCAGACCCAGTTACGGCACCAAAGATCGCTGCTGATTTCGCCAAAGCAAACGAAAAATTCGTTCTGCTTGGCGGCGCACTCGGCACAACGGTTCTTGATGCTAATGCAGTCAAGGCTCTCGCGGCATTGCCTTCACTCGATCAATTGAGGGCAAAACTTGTTGGTATGATCGTAACCCCAGCCACCCGCATTGCGGCCGTGGTTGCGGCTCCGGCTGGCCAACTTGCACGCGTGATCAATGCCTACGCCACCAAAGAGTAAGCTTAACAAAGCTATCCCGTTTAATTGTTGTAATTTAACCGACTAAAAAAGAGAGAATGTAACATGGCCGATTTAGCCAAGATTGTTGAAGACCTTTCGTCATTGACCGTTATGCAAGCTGCAGAACTTTCAAAGATGCTTGAAGAAAAGTGGGGCGTTTCTGCTGCTGCTCCAGTTGCTGCTGCGGCTGCAGGGCCCGCTGCCGCTGCTGTTGAAGAAAAGACTGAGTTCACTGTGATGCTGACCGCCGCTGGCGATAAGAAGATCGAAGTGATCAAGGAAGTTCGTGCGATCACTGGCCTGGGCTTGAAAGAAGCCAAGGACCTCGTTGAAGCCGCTCCAAAGGCAGTAAAAGAAGGCGTGAACAAGAAAGACGCTGACGACATGATGAAAAAGCTGCAAGCAGCTGGCGCAAAAGTCGAGTTGAAGTAACACAATTTTGCCATGAGGGCAGGGCATCGAGCTCTGCTCCTCGTGGTAAGTTGTGATGAGTAAAATGAACGGCTTGTATGAGACCCTGAAAAAAGGGGTCTGATGCAAGCCGTTTTAGAGGCTTTTTAATGGGGCATTCGCTCCACAAAAACGAAAGTGACAGGAAAACACATGGCTGACACACGTACCGTTGCAGGCGCAAAGCGCATCCGCAAAGTTTTCGGTAAAGGAATCGAAGTTGCTGAGATGCCGAACCTTATTGAGGTTCAACGCGAGTCTTATGACCAATTTCTTCAAATGAACGAACCAACAGGTGGCCGCGCTACCGAAGGTCTGCAATCGGTTTTTAAATCGGTATTCCCGATTTCAGATTTCTCGGGCCAAGCTGTGCTCGAATTCGTGCGTTATGAATTTGAACAACCAAAGTTTGACGTTGAAGAATGCCAACAGCGCGGCATGACTTTTGCTGCACCTTTGAAGGTGACGCTGCGCTTAATCGTGTTTGAAATTGATTCAGACACACAAGCAAAGTCTGTCAAGGACATCAAGGAACAAGACGTTTATATGGGCGACATTCCGCTCATGACGAAGAACGGTACATTCGTGGTCAACGGCACCGAGCGCGTGATCGTTTCGCAGATGCACCGTTCACCCGGCGTGTTCTTTGACCATGACAAGGGCAAGAGCCATTCATCGGGCAAGATTCTTTTTGCTGCACGCGTTATTCCCTATCGTGGCTCATGGCTTGATTTCGAATTTGATGCGAAGGATTTGATTTTTGCGCGTATCGATCGTCGTCGTAAATTGCCAGTGACAACGCTGCTCTATGCGCTTGGCATGCAGTCAGAAGAAATCCTGCATAACTTCTATAAGTCTGTGACTTACACGCAGATCAAAGACGGCTGGAAAATGCCTTACTCGGCCGACCGCCTCAAGGGTATTAAGCCGCTTGTTGATTTGATCGACGCGAAGACTGGCCAAGTTGTTGTTGAAGCCGGTAAAAAGATTTCGCCCCGTTTGGCGCGTAAAATTTCTGAAGACGGCACCAAAGATTTGTTGGTGAAAGACGAAGATTTGTTCGGCCAATATATTGCTGACGAATTGGTGAATGAACAGACTGGTGAAATCTATGCTGAAGCCGGCGAAGAAATTTCTGAAAAGTTGCTTGGTCAACTGAAGGAATTTGGCTTCAAGTCGCTTAATCTGCTCGACATTGATCACATCAACACAGGCGGTTACATCCGCAACACGTTGAAGGCCGATAAGGTGGAAAGCTATGAGCAAGCGCTCGTCGAAATCTACCGTGTTATGCGTCCAGGTGAGCCACCAACACGTGAAGGTGCTGAACTGTTGTTTAAAGGCTTGTTCTTTGATCAAGAGCGCTACGACCTTTCGGCTGTTGGGCGCGTGAAGATGAATATGCGCCTCGAGCAAACCGTTGAAGATTCAATGCGCGTATTGCGCAAGGAAGACATTCTGTCGGTGATCAAGGTTCTGCATGATCTGCGCGATTCAAAGGGCGAAGTTGACGACATTGATAACCTTGGCAACCGCCGCGTTCGCTCGGTTGGTGAGTTGATGGAAAATCAATATCGCTTAGGCCTCGTGCGTATGGAACGCGCGATCAAGGAACGCTTGTCATCGGTTGATATTGATACCGTGATGCCGCATGATTTGATCAACGCGAAACCAGCCGCTGCTGCGGTTCGTGAATTCTTTGGTTCATCACAACTTTCGCAGTTTATGGATCAAACCAATCCATTGTCTGAGATCACGCACAAGCGTCGTCTTTCAGCTTTGGGACCTGGTGGTTTGACACGTGAGCGCGCGGGCTTTGAAGTGCGCGACGTTCATCCAACGCATTATGGCCGCATCTGCCCAATTGAAACGCCAGAAGGCCCGAATATTGGTCTGATCAACTCGCTCGCCACTTATGCGCGCGTGAACAAATATGGCTTCATTGAATCACCTTACCGCAAGGTGACGGACGGCAAAGTGACAAATGATGTTCGTTATTTGTCAGCCATCGAAGAAGCAAAATATTCAATTGCCCAAGCTAACGTGAACTTGTCGAAAGACATGAAGTTTACGGATGATCTGGTGATTGTCCGACATAATGGTGACGTGTTGCAAGTGACACCCGATAAGGTGGATTTTGTTGACGTTTCGCCAAAGCAGATTGTTTCAGTTGCCGCTGCGCTTATTCCGTTCTTGGAAAACGACGACGCCAACCGTGCGCTCATGGGTTCTAACATGCAGCGTCAAGCTGTGCCGTTGGTGCGCTCTGCTGCTCCGTTTGTGGGCACAGGCATGGAAGCCATTGTTGCGCGTGACTCTGGTGCTGCCTTCACTGCACGCCGTTCTGGCATTGTGGACCAGGTTGATGCCAAGCGTATTGTTATTCGCGCGACGGAAGAAACTGATCCTTCAAAGCCAGGTGTAGATATTTACACATTGGCGAAGTTCCAACGATCAAACCAATCAACCTGCATCAACCAGCGTCCGCTGGTTCGCACAGGCGACATTGTGAAGGCTGGCGACATTATCGCCGACGGCCCATCAACAGAGCTTGGTGATTTGGCCTTGGGTCAAAACTGCCTCGTGGCGTTTATGCCTTGGAATGGTTATAACTTCGAAGATTCAATTCTTCTCTCGGAGCGCATCGTGAAAGATGACGTGTTCACGTCCATCCACATCGAGGAATTTGATGTGATGGCACGCGACACAAAGCTTGGGCCTGAAGAAATTACCCGCGATATTCCAAACGTGGGTGAAGAATCTCTCAAGAATCTCGACGAAGCAGGCATTGTTTATATTGGTGCTGAAGTGAAGCCGGGCGACATCCTCTGCGGCAAGATTACGCCAAAGGGCGAGTCACCCATGACCCCAGAAGAAAAACTTCTGCGCGCCATTTTCGGTGAAAAAGCTTCTGACGTTCGTGACACTTCTTTGCGTCTGCCACCTGGTGTTTCGGGCACAGTCGTTGAAGTTCGTGTATTCAACCGCCACGGTGTGGATAAGGACGAGCGCGCGCTTGCGATTGAACGCGAAGAAATCGAACGCTTGGCAAAAGATAGAGACGACGAGTTAGCAATTCTCGACCGCAACTCTTATGGCCGTTTGCATGATTTCTTGCTCGGCAAGACAGCTACAGGCGGTCCGCGTGGCCATAAGCTTGATGGCAAAATCACGGAAAAGAACATGGAAGACATTCCACGTTCGCAATGGTGGAATATTGCTCTTGGTGCTGAAAAGTCCATGGGCGAACTTGAAGCTATGAAGTTGCAATATGACGAGTCTAAGAAGGGCCTTGAAAACCGCTTCATGGACAAAGTTGAAAAATTGCAACGTGGCGATGAACTGCCTCCTGGTGTTATGAAGATGGTAAAAGTCTTCGTAGCAGTGAAGCGCAAGATTCAACCAGGCGATAAGATGGCTGGCCGCCATGGTAACAAAGGCGTGGTTTCGCGCATCGTTCCGCAAGAAGATATGCCATATTTGGAAGACGGCACACCGGTTGACGTTGTGCTTAATCCACTCGGCGTGCCCTCGCGCATGAACGTTGGTCAGATCCTCGAAACCCATTTGGGTTGGGCCTGTGCTGGCATGGGCAAAAAGATTGGCGAAGCTTTGGATGCATATTCTGCATCACACAAAGTGAAGCCCGTGAAGGACGAACTGCAACGCATTTATGGCAAGAACGCTGATATTGATGCGCTGGAAGATTTGGACGTGATTGAGTTTGCTCAATCGGTTCGCAAAGGTATCTCGATTGCAACGCCAGTGTTTGACGGCGCACGCGAAGAAGACATTGCTGCGATGCTGAAGGATGCAGGCTTGAACACCTCTGGTCAGATCCAGCTTTATGATGGCAAAACAGGCGAAGTTTTCGATCGTCCTGTTACAGTCGGCTATATTTACATCTTGAAGCTTCACCATTTGGTGGACGACAAGATCCATGCCCGTTCGATTGGCCCGTACTCACTCGTCACACAGCAGCCGCTGGGTGGTAAGGCGCAGTTCGGTGGTCAACGCTTCGGTGAAATGGAAGTGTGGGCGCTGGAAGCTTATGGTGCTGCTTATACCTTGCAAGAAATGCTGACTGTGAAGTCAGATGACGTTGCGGGCCGCACCAAGGTTTATGAAGCCATTGTTCGTGGTGATGACGGGTTTGAAACCGGCATTCCAGAAAGCTTCAACGTTCTGGTCAAGGAAATGCGTTCTCTCGGCCTCAATGTTGAACTGCAAAATGGTGCCGCGCCAACAGCCAATTAATTTTTCTATGGCGGATGTGAAAGCATCCGCCACCATCTAATTTTTTGAAATTCTTTTAAGGAGCACACCATGAACCAAGAGCTCATGAACGTCTTCAACCCGGCAGCCCCGGTACAAGTATTCGACCAAATCCGCATCTCGGTGGCCTCACCTGAGAAGATTTTGTCTTGGTCATTTGGTGAAATCAAAAAGCCAGAAACCATCAATTACCGCACCTTCAAGCCAGAACGCGATGGTTTGTTCTGTGCGCGCATTTTCGGACCTGTGAAGGATTACGAATGCTTGTGCGGCAAATATAAGCGCATGAAGTATAAGGGCATCATCTGCGAAAAATGCGGTGTTGAAGTCACGCTGTCCAAAGTGCGGCGCGAACGCATGGGCCACATTGAATTGGCCGCTCCGGTTGCTCACATCTGGTTCCTTAAATCAGTGCCATCCCGCATTTCGAACTTGCTCGACATGACGCTGAAGGATGTGGAACGCGTTCTTTATTTTGAAAACTACATCGTACTTGAACCAGGTCTGACCCCGCTCAAAATGCATCAGCTGATGAGCGAAATGGATTATATGAAGGCGCAGGAAGATTACGGTGAAGACAGCTTCACTGCTTCGATTGGTGCTGAAGCCATTCGTGATATGTTGGCTGCGATCAACCTTGATCAGCTGAAAATCACGCTGCGTGAAGAATTGAAAGTTGCTACGGGTGAACTGAAGCCAAAGAAATTGGCAAAGCGTTTGAAGCTGGTTGAGAACTTCTTGGAATCTGGCAATCGCCCAGATTGGATGATCTTAACTGTTGTTCCGGTGATCCCGCCAGAACTTCGTCCATTGGTTCCATTGGATGGTGGTCGGTTTGCGACGTCAGATCTGAATGATCTTTATCGCCGCGTTATCAACCGTAACAACCGTTTGAAGCGCCTCATCGAACTCAAGGCTCCAGATATTATCGTGCGTAACGAAAAGCGCATGTTGCAAGAGTCGGTTGACGCATTGTTCGACAATGGTCGTCGTGGCCGTGTCATCACTGGCGCTAACAAGCGTCCGTTGAAGTCGCTTTCTGACATGCTGAAAGGCAAGCAGGGCCGCTTCCGTCAAAATCTTTTGGGCAAGCGCGTGGATTATTCAGGCCGCTCGGTTATCGTTGTGGGTCCAGAACTGAAGCTTCATCAATGCGGTCTGCCAAAAAAGATGGCGCTCGAATTGTTCAAGCCATTCATCTATTCGCGTCTTGAAGCAAAAGGTCTTTCTTCCACAGTGAAGCAAGCCAAGAAGCTGGTTGAAAAAGAAAAGCCGGAAGTTTGGGATATCCTCGACGAGGTGATCCGCGAACATCCAATTATGCTCAATCGTGCGCCAACGCTGCATCGTCTTGGCATTCAAGCGTTCGAACCTGTTCTCATTGAAGGTAAAGCCATTCAGCTTCACCCACTCGTGTGCACCGCGTTCAACGCTGACTTCGACGGCGACCAAATGGCGGTTCACGTTCCATTGTCTTTGGAAGCGCAGCTTGAAACCCGCGTTTTGATGATGTCAACAAACAACGTTTTGCATCCTGCCAACGGTCAACCGATCATCGTTCCGTCACAAGATATCGTGCTGGGTCTTTACTATCTTTCCATCATCAATGATGGCGAGCCAGGCGAAGGCATGATCTTTGGTAACATGGCAGAAGTTGAACATGCTTTGGCCAATGGCGCTGTAACGCTGCACGCCAAGGTAAAAGGTCGTGTTCGTGACATGGGGCCAGATGGTCAACCGCGCAACCGAACGGTTGATACAACACCGGGCCGTTTGAAGATTGGTGAGCTTTTGCCAATTGCTGAAAAAATGTCTTATGACGTTTGCAACAAACTGATGACCAAGCGTGAAATCTCGAAGATGATTGACTCGGTTTATCGTTACTGTGGCCAGAAAGAGGCTGTGGTATTCTGCGACCGGATTATGGCTCTGGGCTTCTTGAACGCATACAAGGCCGGCATTTCATTCGGTAAGGATGACATGGTTATCCCACACACCAAAGCAAAGCTCGTGGCCAACACCCGCGAACTGGCTAAGGAATTTGAACAACAATATATTGACGGTCTGATTACGCAGGGCGAAAAATATAACAAGGTTGTTGATGCTTGGTCAAAGTGCACAGACAAAGTGGCTGAAGAAATGATGTTGGAAATTTCCTCTGTAAAGAAAGATCCAACAACAGGCCGCACGAAGCCGATCAACTCGGTTTACATGATGAGCCATTCGGGTGCTCGTGGTTCGCCAACGCAAATGCGTCAGCTTGCTGCAATGCGTGGTTTGATGGCCAAGCCTTCGGGCGAGATCATTGAAACACCGATCATCTCGAACTTCAAAGAAGGTCTGTCGGTTCTCGAATACTTCAACTCCACCCACGGTGCGCGTAAAGGCTTGGCCGATACTGCTCTGAAAACTGCGAACTCTGGTTACTTGACACGTCGTTTGGTTGACGTGGCTCAAGATGCCATTATTTCGGAAGTGGATTGCGGTACGAAGTCATACATCACCACGCGCCCGATCATTGATTCAGGCGAAGTGATTGTGGCTTTGGGCATTCGTATTCTGGGCCGTACTGCAGCTGAAGATGTGATTGATCCGGCAACTGGTGCTGTGCTTGCACAAGCCGGCAAAGAAATGCTGGAGCTTGATGTCGATAAGATTGAAAAAGCTGGCATTGGCGAAGTGCGCATCCGTTCAGTTCTCACATGCGAAACTAAGTTTGGCGTGTGCGCAACGTGCTATGGACGCGATCTTGCACGCGGCACACCTGTGAACATGGGTGAAGCAGTGGGTGTTATCGCTGCTCAATCTATCGGCGAGCCCGGAACACAGCTCACCATGCGCACGTTCCACATCGGCGGCGCTGCTCAGGTTCTCGACAACTCATTCGTCGAGTCAACACAAGAAGGCCAAGTTGAACTGCGCAATGCCAATGTTGCAACAGACACATCAGGCAAGCTGGTGGTGATGGGCCGTAACACGCTGATCGTCATCAAGGATGCCAAGGGCAATGACCGCGCCACCCATAAGGTTGGCTATGGTTCAAAGCTTTTCGTGAACACTGGCGACACTGTAAAGCGCGGCGTTCGTATTGCAGAATGGGATCCCTATACACGCCCCGTTCTGACCGAAGTTGACGGCATTGTTGCGTTTGAAGACGTTGTTGACGGTATTTCCGTGAACGAAGTGACAGACGAAGCAACCGGCATCACCAACCGTGTGATCATCGATTGGCGCACCAACCAACGCGGCACAGGTTTGAAGCCCGCCATTGTCATCAAAGATGCAAATGGCGAAGTGAAGAAATTGGCTCGTGGTGGCGAAGCACGTTACTTACTTTCCGTTGACGCAATTTTGTCGGTCGAACCTGGCTCCAAAGTTGGTGCTGGTGACGTGATGGCGCGTAACCCGCTTGAAAGCGCTAAGACACGCGACATCACGGGCGGTCTGCCACGTGTTGCCGAGTTGTTTGAAGCGCGTCGTCCAAAGGATGCTGCGATCATTGCTGAGATCTCTGGGCGTATTGAATTCGGCCGTGACTATAAGAACAAGCGCCGCGTTCGCATCGTGCCATTGGAAGACAGTGCAGAAGCCGTTGAGTATCTGATCCCGAAGGGCAAGCATTTGCCAGTTCAGGAAGGTGATATGATTGAAAAGGGCGAATATCTGATGGACGGCAATCCCGCTCCACATGATATTCTTGCGATCAAGGGTGTTGAAGAACTTGCTGCGTTCCTCGTGAACGAAATTCAGGAAGTTTACCGTCTGCAAGGTGTGGGCATTAACGACAAGCACATTGAAGTGATTGTGCGTCAGATGCTGCAAAAGGTTGAAATCACTGACAACGGCGAGTCAACATTGCTGGTGGGCGAACAGCTCGACCGTGAAGAGCTTGACCGTGAAAACGCCAAGTTGATCGCGGAAGGTTTGAAGCCTGCTTCCGGTCAACCTGTTCTGTTAGGCATCACCAAAGCCTCGCTCCAGACTCGTTCGTTTATCTCTGCGGCCTCGTTCCAAGAAACCACACGCGTGCTGACCGATGCTGCCGTCCAAGGCAAGATCGACACACTCGATGGTTTGAAGGAAAACGTAATCGTGGGTCGTCTGATCCCTGCGGGCACCGGCGGCATGTTGGCGCGCTTCAAGGCCATTGCTGAAAAGCGTGATAAGCTGATCATCGAAGAACAAACCAAATCACAGCTGCCTGCAGCGGCGGCTGAGTAAAACATACATATCTAAACCAAGGCCCAGAGTGATCTGGGCCTTTTTTTGTCGACTATTTTTAAATATCAGTTCATCCTGAGTGAAGAAGACCTCAAGTGCTCAAGATAAAGGCGTGGCGAAAAAATGAATTTTAGAGACTTTGGAAAAACGGGCCAAACTGTCAGCGAGATTGGCTTTGGCGCTTGGGCCATTGGCGCAAGCTGGGGCGAGGTTGACGACGAGCAGTCTATTGCAGCATTGCATGCAAGCCTCGATAGTGGCGTGAACTTTATCGACACTGCCGATGTTTATGGCGATGGACATTCTGAGCGATTGATCGCGCGCGTTGTGAAAGAGCGCGGTGGAAAAGCTCCTTTCATTGCGACAAAAGCGGGTCGTCGTTTGCCTGCTCAAACGCCAGACGGTTACACTGAAGCAAATCTCAGAAGCTGGATCGACCGAAGCCGGGCAAATCTTCAGATGGACACATTGGACTTGGTGCAACTGCACTGTCCGCCAACGGCACTTTATCAGAATGGTGAAGTCTTTGGCATTCTGGACAAGTTGAAAGCAGAAGGTAAATTGCGAGATTATGGTGTGAGCGTGGAGCGCATAGACGAGGCGCTGAAGGCAATAACCTATCCCGGTGTTGTGAGTGTTCAGATTATTTTCAATATTTTCCGCCAACGGGTGATTGACGAATTTCTTGCTCAAGCAAAACAAAATAAAATCGCGGTCATTGCGCGTGTTCCCATGGCGAGCGGACTGCTGACCGGCAAGATGCGGTCTGACACAAAGTTTGAAGACACAGATCACCGCAAGTTTAACCGCGACGGTGAAGCATTTGATGTTGGTGAAACATTTTCTGGCGTGCCTTATGATGTTGCTTTGTCTGCGGTTGAGCGCATTCGTCCGCTGGTCGGAAATAACACGACGATGGCGCAATTCGCATTGCGATGGATATTGATGTTTAATGCTGTCACTGTTGCCATACCTGGCGCAAAAACTGCAGAACAAGCCAGTTCAAATGCGCAAGCAAGCCAAATCGGCCCGTTGTCTGCCGATACAATGGCGGCACTTCGCACTATTTATGATGATGATATTCGTCCGCACGTCCATCAACGTTGGTAAGATTTTTGAATGCGTTCTTTGATTTTGGACTAGGTGTTCAAAGCAATCAAAGCCTTCACCAATATTACAACCGCTAAAAATGCCAATATACCCAACACATATTTCCGAAATGTATCGGGGTCAGTGCCTTTAAAACTGCGCGCTCCAATCCATACGCCTGCGAGCAGGGCAGGGAGATAGAGCAGGGCCTGATATGCCGTATTCCACGTGATCAATCCGTGTACGGACTGATTGGCCAAACCAATTATATCTGTTGCCAGAAAAAATGCCACGAGCGATGCCCGGCCCGCAAGATTGCCGGCGGGCGAGGCAAAGTAAAACAAAATCACAGGCGGCCCGCCAATGCCAAATGCGCCGTTGGCCAGCCCTGATGCACCGCCTGCCAAAGTCGAAGCAAAAGTTCCCGGCATTGTTTTTAAAGCATAGCCGCGCCACATCAGACAGGTGGCTCCGAGTACGAAAATGCTTAAAGCAATCTGCATAGGGGCAGGGGGAAAATGCGCCAGCGCCCACACGCCAATAGGCGTTGCGATTAAACAACCGACAGTTAGCGGCCCCAGTGATTTCCAATGAATATCTTTCCAGATGCCCGGCAGAAGGTTGGCGCTGGCTGCCAATTCCAACATGAAGATAGACGGAATGATTTCAGCGGGCGGATAAAACAGGGAGAGCGCCGTGATCGTGAGCAGCGAAAACCCAAACCCAGAAAAGCCGCGCACAATGGCGGCGAGAAAGATGATGAGACAGGATAGGGCGATGAGCATTGAAGTAGGGTAATTGTTGTTTGATTGAGATGCTAGTGCCTTATCTTGCTTTGCTATGATACCAACCAATAACTCCGTCATCCCGACGAAAGTCGGGAACCAGAATCATCAAATCAAATGTCACGCACCTGTTTTTAGCAAATCTGGATTCCCTAGACTCACAAACGAAGTGCAACACTCTGATAAGGTGTTGCTATGGAACAAAAATACAATCACTTCTCACTTGAAGACCGGATTGTCA
>JAYTUV010000121.1:0-1117 GCA_043744395.1 Aestuariivirga sp. | reverse complement strand
TGGCTCTCGATGCGTTTGGCCCAGTCACAGATAACGCAGGCGGCATTGCTGAAATGGCGGGCCTTCCAAAAGAAGTGCGCCACAACACTGATGCGCTTGATGCAGTGGGCAACACCACCAAAGCTGTAACCAAGGGCTATGCCATTGGTTCAGCTGGTTTGGGCGCACTCGTATTGTTTGCCGCTTACACACAAGATTTGAAGTTCTTTGCAGCTCACGCAACACCGGGCTCATTCTTTGAAAACGTAAACGTCACGTTCGATTTGTCATCGCCTTACGTGGTGGTCGGCCTCTTGTTCGGCGGCCTGTTGCCATATCTCTTTGGCGGCATGTCGATGACCGCGGTTGGCCGCGCAGCGCAAGCTGTCGTGGTTGAAGTGCGCCGCCAATTCCGCGAAAATCCTGGCATCATGAAAGGCACAACCAAGCCTGATTATGCACGGGCCGTAGATTTGCTCACCAAGGCAGCCATCAAGGAAATGATCATTCCGTCAATGCTTCCCGTGTTTTCACCCATCGTGGTGTTCTTCGTGATCAATATGATCGCAGGCAAGGCGCAAGCCTTCTCCGCCGTGGGCGCCATGCTCATGGGTGTTATCGTGACGGGCCTGTTCGTGGCCATCTCGATGACAGCAGGCGGCGGTGCGTGGGACAACGCCAAGAAATCATTCGAAGATGGTTTCGTGGATAGCAAAGGCGTGAAACATTTGAAGGGATCTGATGCCCACAAAGCTTCAGTGACTGGTGATACAGTCGGCGACCCCTACAAAGACACCGCAGGCCCAGCCGTCAACCCCATGATCAAGATCACCAACATCGTGGCCTTGTTGATGCTGGCGGTTTTGGCGGGACATTAAAAACACCAGTCCTCTCCCGCCCAGCGGGAGAGGAAAGGGGCCCAGTTCGCGTAGCGAATAGGGATAGGTGAGGGGCTTCACCCAAACTCAAATCCAAAAAGCCGGAGCAGCGATGTTCCGGATTTTTCTGTAATCTAAAGAACTTCCTAAGTCATGTGCTTGGTAGGCTTTTTTTGCAAGTGCTTCTGAAGAATTCGACAGCCTCAATTCTTTTTGATTACAGGATTTCGGTGACAGTGCATTTAACTCAAGAATATTCT
>JAYTUV010000120.1:0-17140 GCA_043744395.1 Aestuariivirga sp. | reverse complement strand
TTGCCAGGTGCTGCAAATGCGTTTTATGACCGTGCCGTGGCTGAACACTTGATGATCGGTTTGGCATCAATCGACAAGCTCCGCGCCAGCCGCGAAGGGTTGCATTCACGCAAACTTCGCAGCTTCGATGAACCGCCTTTTAGATAATTTAATTTCGTCATAATTGCGCCTTTATTTATTCCTATGATATGAATTCAACGGAGAACAACAAATAATGAAATTGCTTTTTGCCTCACTTTTTTTAGCCACTGCTTTGGCAGTGAACCCAGCATTTGCAGATGAGGTAAAAATGAATCGTGTTATGTCTTTGAGCGGCCACGGCGAAGTGCGCGTTGTGCCTGATATGGCGGTGATTAACATGGGCGTTGTAAGCTCTGCGGAAACCGCCCTCGCCGCTTTGGATGCCAACACCAAAGCCATAACTAAGTTGATGGCCAACTTGAAAGCCGCAAACATCGACGACAAAGATATTGCGACTTCAAATTTCTCAGTTAATCCCCGCTTGGATTACGGCCAAAACAACGGCCAACCACCCAAGCTCGTAGGCTATGACGTCACCAATTCCGTCTCCGTGGTCGTCCACAAAATTGAGGGTCTGGGCGCGCTGTTAGATAAGGCTGTTTCCTCGGGCTCCAACCAAATCAACGGCATTTCATTTTCAGTGTCCAAACCCGACGAAGCCATGGACGAAGCGCGCAAATTGGCTGTGAAAGACGCGCAACACAAAGCACAGATTTATGCAGGCGCAGCAGCAATCAATCTGGGCAACATCATTTCCGTTTCAGAAAATGGTGGCGGCATGGCCGAACCCCAAGTCATGTTCAGCCGCGCCAAATCGATGTCGGCGTCTGACAGCGCACCCGTTCCAATTGCCCAGGGATCACAAGTGATTTCGGTTGATGTGAACATCAGCTGGGAAATTAAGTGATTGAGAGAACTGCATGAGTGCTTCGATTGCAATCATTAGTGGGAGCGCCGTTGGGCCCATTATTGCAAGCAGCGAAGCGCTGAGTTTTTGGGGTGGTGTTGATCCGGCCACGGGATGTGTGATTGATAGGTTTCACCCGCTCCACGGACGGTATTTGACAGGTGTAATCCTTATGCTGCCGACAAGTCGGGGATCTTGCAGCGGCTCAGGCGTGCTTCTGGATTTGATTTTGAACAATCGTGCGCCTGCGGCACTGATCTTTTCAGAGGCCGAGGATGTTTTGACTTTGGGAGGCCTTGTTGCATCCGAAATGTTTGAACGAAGCTTGCTGATCTTGCGGTTGAATGCGGTTGATTTTAGCGCGCTTGCAATTCGATCAGAAGCATCAATTGAACCCGATCATATTTCGGCTCAGGATTTGCATATTGCGTTGAGCATTATGGAACCTGAAGCGCTTAATTTAACAAAGCAGGATCACGAAAAACTTGAAGGCGCTATTGGCCCAGCTGCGGCACAGGCCATGCGGATTTTGTGTGCCATGGCACTGCAACAGGGTGCCACGCAATTCGTCGATGTATCAAAGGCCCATATCGATGGATGCATTTACGCAAGCCCGGCCAATCTGACGTTTGCAGACCGCATGGTGGCACTTGGCGCAAAGGTAGTGGTTCCGACTACGATGAATGCGATTTCCGTTGATCAAATGAATTGGCGTCAACAAGGCGTACCAACGCAATTCGGCGGGCCAGCTGAGCGTCTGGCCAATGCTTATGTCGCTATGGGTTGCCGCCCCACTTTTACCTGTGCGCCTTATCTGCTCGATGGAAAGCCGGAGTTAGGTGAGGCAATTGGCTGGTCTGAGTCCAATGCCGTGATCTATGCAAACTCTGTGTTGAATTACGGTGACAGTGCATTTAATTATCGCTTTATGTTCTTGATTATCATGTCTGCTCTGACTTGAACATCACTTTTTTCAGTAATTAAATGCACTGTCACCGTAATACATGGACGAAGCGCGCAAATTGGCGGTGAAAGACGCGCAACATAAAGCGCAGATTTATGCAGGCGCTGCGGCAATAAATCTGGGCAACATCATTTCCGTCTCAGAAAATGGTGGCAGCATGAATTACGGTGACAGTGCATTTAATTAATACAACTTTTTGTAGCCAAATCGCGACTGAACGGTTAAAGTTAGAAAAGAAAATAATAGAATGCACTGTCACCGAAAATAAGGATTGGAAATGATTTCCATTAATGTGAATATCAGTTGGGCGATTAATTGAAAGAGCAGATTGTATGAGCGCTTCGGTCTCAATCATTGCAGGAAGCGCTGTTGGCCACATCATCACGAGCAGCGAAGCGCTGAGTTTTTGGGGTGGTGTTGATCCGGCCACGGGATGTGTGATCGACTTTTTTCACCCGCTCCACGGCCAATGCTTGACAGGCGTGATATTGTTGCTGCCGACAAGTCGGATTACGGTGACAGTGCATTTAATTTTAGCGTCTTGATGAAGTCAAATTGCGTCTGAAGTATTTGAACTCATAAAAATAGTTGAATGCACTGTCACCGAAATTTTTAATCCGAGTAACATAGCTTGGCAGCATGGTCGATTGTTTTTCAGCAGCTCTCGCAGCTCTCGTCCCGCCGCGCTTACCTTTATGGCTCGCTTGATGAATTTGGCTCGTGAGCAAGCCTCGCAAACACCGCCCGCACATCTTCTTCAGATGCAGCATCGATAGCGCCATCAGCAATCTGGTCCTGCGTCCACATCCACGACTGAGCCGGATCATCGCGCATATGCCACTCTGGAAACAGGCGGGTTTTTGCATCGCCACAGCCAATCAACACCACATCTAAATGGCGGTCATCGGCGAGAATTTTATGAAACCGCGAAGTCACGGCACTGCGCGGGCCCTCCAACATTTGCAAATAAAGATCACCCCGGCAAATAAGCGCCCCCGTAATCCCCTCCCGCGCATTGTTGCGACGCGCTACCGAGAGAATGCTATTCAAAATTGGGTTCTCAAAACCAAACGGAGTTGAGGCATAAATCAATTGCATCAGGCTCATCTAGAGGTTTCCCTATCAATAATTTTCATGACATCTATCGCACATCTGGCAAAAATGAAAACGCCTACTTCACACAACCGCCCAAACATGCCCTGCGTCATCGTAGGTATGCAACTCGCCAAGGCCAATATCAAACCACGCGCCATACATGCCCAGTTCGCCCTTTTTCTCGCGCATGCGCAGCCATGGAAAAGTTCGTAAATTTGCAAGAGAATGCTCAACCGATGCGCGTTCAACCAAGGTTGTTAAATGTTCGTGCTCGCCGTGTTCATGGCGCACACCTGCGGCCACATCACGCACATCGCTCATCCACTTACCAATGAAGTCACCTGCCGAAAGCGGATCACCGCCATCCACTACGGCCTTAATGCCGCCGCAGCGGCCATGGCCCATCACCACGATGTCTTTTACACCCAGCGACAGAACTGCAAATTCAATCGCAGCAGATGTTGAGTGGTGCTTGCCATCAGGCGCATAGGCCGGAACCAGATTGGCCACATTGCGCGCCACGAAAATTTCGCCGGGGCCGGCATCAAAAATTGTTTCAGGGGCGGCGCGGGAATCGCAACACGCGATGATCATCAGCTTTGGCTTTTGCGTGCCGGCGCCCAACTTTTCGTAACGGTCAGCCTCAGCCGCATAACGCCCCGAACGAAACCGCGCATAACCATCAAGCAAATGTGTGGGAAGTGGCATTTGAACTCCTGTTTTATTTCGAAATATCTATACCACGGGCGGCGGGAAGCGGGCCAGCACCGAGTTGCTCAGACCAGTGATTATATGTCTGCACACTGCCATTATCACGCAGTGCTTGCATCGCATCAAGATCAAGGGTGGAAATCGTCCAACCCGGCACATTGGCCTCGCCAAGTGCGATGACACCGCCTGCGGGGAAACCTTTGTCGGACGGCGCAAAAATTCCAGCCGCGCCATAATGCGCGCTAGTGAATTCGCAAAATGGCGCATTGCCAATCAGTGGCGCTTGCACGGTGTAAACCTGATTTTCCAAAGCCCGTGCCATCGCCCCTGTGCGCACGCGGTGGTAGCCCCATTCGGTTTCGGTGTCTGAGGGTGCTAAAATAATTTCAGCCTCCGCCTCTGCCAAGGCCCGTGACAAAAGTGGAAATTCAATGTCATAGCAAATCAGCAAACCAAACTTCACTTTGCCAATATCAAAAACTTTGAGTTCGCGCCCGCCTTTAACATCCCACACCTCGCGCTCGCCCGGCGTGGGCATGATTTTGGTGAAGCTTTCAAGCGCACCATTCGGGCCGAACACTTGGGCTGTGTTGCAAGTTGTGCCCGATTTCACATCAGGTGCGCTGCCCGCGATGATGGTTATGCCATGCGTCTTAGCGAGGCTCCGGTGCAATGTCGTGATCTCACCATAAAAATCCGAAACCGCTGATTTGCTGATTTCCAAATCGCCGCCCTTGTTACCAATTGAGCAAAGCTCCATCGCGCCATATTCGGGGAACACCAAAACCTCAGCGCCACGTCCCGCGGCATCTTCCACCCAGCGCGTAATCTTGGCGCGGTAGGCGGCCAAGTTTTCATGGGCGTCCAGATTATATTGAGCGGCGGCAACTGTGATGGTGCGGGGCATGGGATTCCTCTTTCGTGAAAACCATAGATCAGCATGACTTTTGACGGAATAGTCAAAAGTCATAAAAGGTGATCTACAATCGAGACTGAGGGCGATTTTGACTTTTCTAAGAAAAGTCAAAACGCTCAAGCGAGGCCGTTGTGATAAGTAAATTTCCGCGTTATGGGAGGAAATGAGCAACATTCAACACCTGTTTCCCACCCTCCTCTACCGTGCCGAATTGCCTGCACCTGAACGCATGAACATGCAGCTGCATGATGCCGCTTTGGAGCTGGCCGCGAGTGATGTGGCGGGCCAACGCTGGTGTGAGAAACATGGCTATCCAGGCTATACATCATTCGCCACGCAAGATGATTTGGCCGAGCACATTCCGGCCATTGCCCGGCTGGTTAAAATTCTCGACAAACACGCCGCTGATTTCGCCAAGGAATTGCATTGGAACATTCGTGGTGGCAAACCGATTTGTGATTCATTGTGGGTGAACGTGATGCCGGAAGGCGGCAGCCACACATCGCACATTCACACCAACTCAGTGATCAGCGGAACTTATTATGTGGCCGTGCCGCAAGGGGCTGGCCCAATTGTGTTTGAAGACCCGCGCCACGCTATGATGATGGCCGCACCTTCGAGGCTAGACAAAGCGCCGCGCGCCATGAAACACCACATCAGCGAAACACCGCATGAAGGCACTGTTATGCTGTGGGAAAGTTACCTTCGCCATGAAGTGCCGCTCAATCGTGCTGAAGGATTGAGGATTAGTATCAGCTTCAATTATGTGATCGGTCAGAAATAATCCCTCAAGCCCGTCATCCCCGCGAAGGCGGGGATCCAGATTTCTTTTCTGCTCCTTCGTCTTCCAAATGAAAGCCGCGCAAAACGTGGTGAAATGCGGGCGCAAGAGCAAAACCAGCAACAGCAAAAAATATCAACCCACTGGCCAAAGCATATATACCTTCAAAAATTTTGCCGCCCTGTGTGGACATCGGATCAAGCGGCCCCATGCCAGATAAAATCATCGCAGCATTGGCAAATGATGTGACAAAATCTTGCCCGCCAAAATAAGCATAGCCAATCATGCCAACAGTGAGCGCCACGCCAATTATGCCAAGCGCCCAAAGCGCATTGCGCCATAACCTAGCTGCCAAAACCTTGCGGCGATTCATGATTTGAAAATGCTTTCGCCCTGCTGATCAATAATCAGCTGGCCTTTAGAAATGGCAAAATCAGCCGCCTCATTCTTGTCCGTAAATTTATCAGCGCGAACGTAGCGATAAGTTTTGCCGTCCTTCAAAATTTCGCCCGCCAACTGAAACTGCCCACCATCCTTGTAGGGCCGCGCCTCAATGGTGAAGCCTTTATATTCCATTGTCTTGGCAGGCGTATTATCTGTGGCCGCCACGCCAAACCACTTATCCCAAAATGCCATTTCGCTATCCTCAGTTTATTCCATTATTACCAACACAAATATTTGTGATTTTCATTATTACATAATCGTCTTACGCTTAGCCTAAGACGGTTATAGCCAAACAAAGAGGAACACGCCAATGCTGCACACAACCCTAAATTCCAATACAACCATCCGCCTTGATCGCCGCAAATTTATGGCGGCGGCAGCGGGATTAATCGCCGCTGGCGTGTTACCGAAAAATGTTATGGCACTTGCAGGGCCATATAACTTCAAGCAAGGCGCATATGATGTGACCGTGGTGAGCGACGGCACATTGCTTCTTCCAACTTCGCTGTTTGATTCCGGCGGCAAGCCCGAAGAAGTTTTAAAACTGCTGGGCGCAATGGTGCAAGGTGACAAAACCCAATTTGAAGCCAGCCCACTTTTGCTGAAATCTGGCAGTGAAATGATATTGATGGACACGGGCGCAGGTGGCGGATTTCAGCCCACAGCTGGCAAAGTTTTGGCAAGTCTCAAAACTGCGGGCGTTGACCCATCGGCCATCACCAAAGTGATCTTCACCCATGCCCACCCCGATCATTGCTGGGGAACGATTGGCAAGGACGGCAAGCCAGTGTTTGCAAACGCTTCGTTCCACATGGGCGAAACCGAATGGAATTTTTGGGTGAACCCCGAACTGGAAAGCAAAATGCCCAAGGAAATGGGCGGCATGGTGAAGGGCACGCAATCCCAACTTGGTGCTCTGAAAGACCAGATCAAGCTCTTCAAAACCGGAGCAGAAGTTTTGCCCGGCATCATGGCACTTGATACAGCAGGCCACACCCCTGGCCATGTGTCCTTCGAACTGGCAGGTGGCGATGGAATGATCGTGCTTGGTGATGTGTTCCCCAATCCGAACGTTTACTTTGCCCATCCTGAGTGGAAATTTGCATTTGACGCCGACCACGATATGGCCACAGCTGCGCGCAAGAAAATCTTGGATATGGCAAGCTCCGGCAAGAAAAAACTTATGGGCTACCACTGGCCCTACCCCGGCATCGGCATGGCCGAGAAGAAAGACGGGGCATATCTGTATGTGCCACAGGCATAAGGCAACCACAATTGACTGACGAACCCGGCTGTGATGGCCGGGTTTTTTATTGACATTTGTAAGAAAGTAAGACATCTTACTTTTATGAATATCGCATATTCCAAAATAACCACCAAAAGCCAAACCGTCATCCCTAAGGATGTGCGGGAGAAGCTTGGCCTGAAGCCCGGCGACCGTTTGCGTTATGCCATATCAGCCAGCGGCATTAAAATTGAAAAAGCCGAACGCCAAACCGAGGATGATCCTTTCGCGGTCTTCACCGAATGGTCGAGCGAGGCCGATGAAAAAGCCTATGGCAACCTATGATTTGACCTCCAAACAATGGGACGTGGTCGTTGTGCCCTTTCCTTACTCTGACAAGCTGGCTGAAAAACGCCGCCCTGCTCTGGTGATATCGTCTGAAAAATTTAACAAAGAAACAGGCCTGCTTTGGGTGGCCATGATCACCAGCACCGAGAAAATCGGTTTGCGCGGCGATGTGGAAATTCCGTCTTCGGGCAAGTCAGGGCTGACAACTCCCTCAATAATCCGAACCGCAAAATTGGTGACAATTGAACGAGACCACGTGGTCAGGGCTATTGGTCAGATTGATGCAAGAGTTGCAACGAAAGTGAAGCAATTCATTTTGGAAACAATTTCATGAAGAACAAAATTGAATATACCAAAGGCGAAATCAGCAAAGTCAAAATCATAAAAGACTTCCTGCCACAGCCTTCTGAACTCGTGCTGCGCGACGATAATGTAAAGGTTACACTAAGCCTCTCCCGTCGCAGCCTCGACTTCTTCAAATCTGAAGCAAAGAAACAACGCGTGACTTATCAGAAAATGATTAGGGCGCTGGTGGATGGCTATGCGGCGCGGGTGGGGAAGTAACCGTTTCACAATTAAACTTATTCGCAAGTAAACCCACCACCATAGTATTGCTGCTCAAAATACCAATTGACGGCTAATTTTTTGAGAGTTTTCATATCGCAGTTGTTTTCACCGGCTACATTTATTTTCTGGGTGTAGCCTAAACCCAAAGCATTATTTAGTGCGGGTCGTGCATTCGTATACGTTTCCCAATCAGCATCGCTTGGGTCAAAAATCAGAGTGTTTTGCCATCCGCCGCCTAGAAAAATCCCATCTTCCCCCCATTTAAACCTCTGTGCATTACCCGGCGTTACTTGTGACTTATAATAGAGATATGTAGTCCAAAAACTAAGCTGTGCTCCATCAATTCCAAGTCTACTAAAAAATAGATTTGCCGTCAGACAAACTGGAATTGCTATAAAAACCGAAAACGCCTTTTTCCATTGACGCAACACTAATTTCGTAATGAGAAAAACAAACCCGATTATCAATCCAAAAAATAACAAAATATCGATGCTATTTGAAGTCTTAGCCAGCACTGCATTGTATATACCAAAAGCTATGATGCCGAGATATAAAATCAAGGTTGGTAGAGTCGAAAAATCATCGATTTTAGGGGTAACTGACATATCAAAAATATTTCGCCAATCCTGCCTGTCTAAATATCGATAGCTCGGCATTTGGAAGTATCGGACGACCAAATTTCACTCCGCAGCAACATGGCTTTTCACCACACTATCGCTTTCAATTTCCCTTCGCAATGCATCAGGGCACATGTCAAAACCGTTGGGCCAGGTGAGTGCGCCGTAGTCTAAGAACACTCGCGCAAAATAATCTGGGTCGGCTAAAGGTGCGGCAACATTATCGTGTTCGTTTTTGAACCGCGCAAAATCATGTACGGCAGAATAACCGTCAGAAAACGTAACGCGCAAAACATGTGGTGCAAGAACTTTTGTCTCAACTATCTTATTCAGCATCTAACCCTCCTATCGGATGAGGAAGTTGATTTTGTTGTGCCAAGCTCCAATCTTCCATCAAAGCAGTGCGATTGAGCTTCGTCCACTCTTGAACCAGTTTCGTGGCTGTTTTAGGGAATTTACCCTTCAGCGTTGATCCCGTCTCGATAGAAAACGTTGCTTCAAATTCTCCATATACAGCATGAAAATGCGGCGGGGAATGGTCACTCAAATACATCCGAATTGCAATGCCATAGAAAACTGAAATCGTTGGCATTGCATTCTTTCCTTAATTGTCGAGGAACGACCGCAGCTTCCTGCTACGGCTCGGATGCTTCAGTTTCCTGAGCGCCTTCGCCTCAATCTGTCTGATCCGCTCACGCGTGACCGAGAACTGCTGCCCTACTTCTTCCAGCGTGTGATCGGTGTTCATACCGATGCCGAAGCGCATGCGGAGGACGCGTTCTTCGCGCGGTGTGAGTGACGCCAGCACGCGCGTGGTGGTTTCGCGCAGGTTGGCTTGGATGGCGGCATCGATCGGCAGAATGGCGCCCTTGTCTTCGATGAAATCACCCAAGTGCGAATCTTCTTCATCACCCACTGGTGTTTCCAAGGAAATCGGTTCCTTGGCGATCTTCATCACCTTGCGCACTTTTTCCAGCGGCATGGAAAGCTTCTCAGCCATTTCTTCTGGCGTGGCCTCGCGGCCAATTTCGTGCATCATCTGGCGCGAGGTGCGCACGATCTTGTTGATGGTTTCAATCATGTGCACCGGGATGCGGATGGTGCGGGCTTGATCAGCGATAGACCGCGTGATCGCCTGACGGATCCACCATGTGGCGTAGGTCGAGAATTTATAACCACGGCGATATTCAAATTTATCAACTGCCTTCATAAGGCCGATATTGCCTTCCTGAATCAAATCCAAGAACTGCAAACCACGATTGGTGTATTTCTTGGCAATCGAAATCACCAAGCGAAGATTGGCTTCAACCATTTCTTTCTTGGCAATGCGGGCTTCGCGTTCGCCTTTTTGCACCATGCCGACGATCTTGCGATACTCGGTAATCTGCAAACCTGTGGCCGATGCCAAATCATAAATCTCATCGCGGATAACTTTGATGGATTCTTTTTCGTCATTCACCCATTTTTTCCAACCATGCTTGGTCAGACGGCCAACGCGCTTCAACCATTCAGGATCAAGCTCGTTTGATTGGTATTCTTTCAAGAACTCGTCACGTGGAACTTTATAAGTTTCAGCAAGGCGCATCAAACGGCCTTCGAGAATGTTCAGACGCTTGGCAATATCATAAAGCTGTTCAACCAGCGCTTCGATACGCGCGTTGTTCAGCGAGAGGGATTTTACATTGGTGATAATGTCTTCGCGCAGCTTGCGGTAACGGCGCTCTTGGGAAGGCGACAAGCCCTCGCCTTCTTGGACTTCTTGGTCTTGCAATTTGCGCAATGATTTATAAAGACGCGCGATCTCGTCGAACACTTCAAGCACCTTTGGCTTGAGCTCAAGTTCCATCGCCGACAAAGAAACACCGAGGTCATCGCCCTCATCATCTTCTTCGTCTTCAACGTTCGGCTTATCAAAATCTTCTGGTGACAACACATCCGAGAAATCATCATCCCCACCACGGCGTGGCGGTGGCGGCGCGCGGCGCGACTCTTGCTTTGACGCTTCGGCGCGTTTGAGTTCAGCCTGTTTACGCACCTCTTCCTTTGGCGGCACATAGGGCATTGGTGTTTGTACGGATTGGTTTTGCTTGGCATCGGGGCCAGCATAAGTGGCTTCAAGATCAATGATGTCACGCAGCAAAATTTTGCCTTCGTTCAACTCATCGCGCCAAATAATAATAGCTTGGAAGGTCAGCGGACTTTCGCAAAGGCCACTTATCATGGCCTCGCGGCCAGCTTCAATGCGCTTGGCAATGGCAATTTCGCCTTCGCGAGAAAGCAATTCAACAGCGCCCATTTCGCGCAGATACATGCGCACCGGATCATCGGTGCGGTCGGCCGGAAGCTTCGGCGCATCAACCTTCATGAGAGCGGTTTCACCGCTTTCAACTTCTTCAACCTTGGCGGCGACGTTTTCGGACTCTTCTTCAGATTCCACCACGGTAATGCCCATCTCGGCCAGCATCGAATAAATATCTTCGATTTGGTCGGAGGTCACTTCTTCGGAAGGAAGCACGGCGTTGAGTTCATCCAGTGTCACATAGCCACGCGCCTTGGCCAGCTTAATGAGGCGCTTAACAGCGGCATCGTTCAGGTCAAGAACCGGCCCATCAGTGTCTGATGCAGCATCGGCTGCTGCGGCTTCTGCTTCTTCAGCAGGCGTTGGTGCATTTTGCTGTGTCTTGCCGGGCGGTTGAACGGGTGGACGAGCCATGATTAATAATTCCTTCAAAGTGCCGGAAGCTGAGAACTTCCGCATAAACTGATTCGGGGCAAACTAGCGGCTTGACCATTAAGCGCCGATTAACCATGTCACTTCCTTAAGTGTCTTGATTGCTCGTCCGGCCAGAGGCAACTCCAAAGCCATCAACATGTGCTTCGAAACCTTGGGCCGAGGTCAGTTGGTCGCGCAGGGCGACCAGTGCAGCTAAATTATCCTCCGTGGGTTCGTGTGCAAAAGCCGCTTCTGCGGCCTTCAACTCACGATCGAGTGTGACGGCTTTATGGTGTAAAGCGATCATTTGGCGGAGGCCTGTCCGGGCATCATCTTGTGCAGCACCAGGACCCAAGAACCACTCATTCAAACGTTTCGCCTGTGTTTCGAGGCGGTCCAGCAACGGCCCGAACCCTCTTGACAACAGATGGCCCCGAAGGACCGCCGGTTCAAGGCTTTCCATCGAGAATGCGCTATCTATGATATTGGCCCTCATAGAGTCAAGCTCACGCGAAACGTTAATTTTAAGGCTTAATATCCTACGCCGCTTGCCGCAATCTATGTAGTTCAGTCCAACCACTCGCCTCTTCGGTGAGCGACTTTTCCTGTTCCAATATGTTATTGTTTAAATGTTCCAATTCTTCAAACAGCGCATTCATACGCTCTTCGTTTTTTGAGTTCAGCTCTTGGACGAGTGTGTCGCCGGCCTCTTGCAAATCCTGTTTAACCGCATCTCGCTGCAAAAGAAGATAGAAGTAATCCAATATTCTATGCACAAAGTCTTCACTCAAGTCATATTTTGCCAGCGGGAACCTTTCATAAAGAGCATGTCCACGCGGTTTTACTAATTTATAATTTGAAGACTTAGAAACAACTTCATGACCGTGAACCTGTTCCAACACTTTGTAAAATCTATCATCAAGATTTGAGTAAATCGAAGATACAGTTCTGTTCTCTTCAACGACCAACAAAGAATACAACTCGCGTTGAAAAATGCGAAAACTTTCATCTCTAAAGGTCATAAATATAAATTGATGTTCCCTTCTATAAAAGAAATTAGGAAACTCAACGGCCAGTCCCAGTACAATTTTTTCGACGTTACTTGCATGTTCATCAATCAGGCTTGGCAGAAATGTTTTCATGCCCCGCCTATGCAACTGCTTTCTCAAAATAGTTTTATCAAATTGATAAAATAGATCGCTCAATCTGATGCGCATTTGGTGACGATATTGCCTTCGAACACCTTCATCTTTAATTTGCTCTATCAATTGAAGCATTGACATCTCAAGGCCAGCTTTTTGTTCGGGTGTAACAATTGGGAGCCCATGAGTACTTCTGTACCAGAAATATTCACTCATTTGCATTGGGTTGTTCACTAAAGTCAAAAACTCAGAGTTTTTCCCATCCAACATCATGTCTGCCGGGTCTTTAGAGTCCTGCAGGAATGCAAATCCTAGCGAGTGACCTGCCTTTACAAATGGCAAAGCTCTATCAAAAGCTTTGCTTGCAGCGTTTCGCCCTGCATTATCACCATCGAAACAAAGAACAGGTTGTGGAACGAGTCTCCACAAAACCGCAAGATGATCCTCAGTCGTTGCTGTACCCAAAGTTGCGACGACATTTCTGTTGCCAGCTTGGAATACAGCTATCACGTCCATATAACCCTCGACAACGATAATGCTGCCTTTATCAAAGGCCTCCTGCCTTGCCTTTGATAAATTATAAAGCACTTTACCCTTGCTAAATAATGGTGTTTCTGGCGAGTTCAAATATTTCGCAGGTGCGTCTTTCGACATAGCACGACCTCCAAACGCGATTGTTTTTCCCCTTGCGTCAAGAATCGGAAATATAATGCGGTCACGAAAACGATCGATTGAGACGGGAAAGTCTTCCCCGCTCAATAAAAGTCCTGCCTCAATCATTTGTGGTTCAGAAATTTCTTCAGACAAAAGAAAAGTTTTTAATCCAACTTTAGAGCCAGATGCGAAACCTAATCCGAACTCTTTTATAGTTTCATCCTTCAAGCCTCGAGATCTCAAATAGCTTAAAGCGTTTGAACCCTCACTTGCCCAAAGTTTCGATTGAAAGTACACGGATGCAAGTTCCATAACATCGTAAAGTGAGTTTTTAACTTTCTCTCTTTCAGCCTCAAGCGGTGAGAACTTGGGAAGCGTAATAGAAGCCTCACCCGCAAGTTGCTCAACTGCTTCTGGAAAACTAAGCCCATCTTTTTCTACTAAAAAAGTAAACACATCGCCCGAAGCCTTACAGCCAAAGCAATGGTATCGACCCTTTCTGTCTTCAACATGAAACGAGGGAGATTTTTCGGCATGAAAAGGACAACAAGCCCAAAAATCGCCTTTGCCTGGGTTCGATTTTCTACGATCCCACTGCACACGCCGACCCACAACCGAAGAAATCGTTATCCTCGATCTAATGTCGTCCAAAATTGACGGCGTGAACTTTACCAAACTAAAACTCCCTAGGCCCAAGTCGACTCAAACCAAAGGCAAACGAAATGCGACTCCAAACAGATTTTTATCCACAGCAAGTTCAGAAATTGGAACAATAATAGAACAAATTCATTGCATTTTCAACAAAAATATGTCTCGAAGTAAAAATATTTACGCAAATTTGCCAAGCAGAAAGGGCAACACGCCCAATAGTCCCCCTTAGCCGCATTGGTCTTGCGCCGATCCCAAGCCACCTTCCGCCCAATAACCGACGACACCGAAACCCGGGCGCGGATGTCATCAAGGAATGAGGGAGGAAATTTCATGGGGTTGTATCGCAGCTTTAGTTTAGTGACTTCTACCACTCTCCCACATCCGTCATTCCAGCGTAAGCTGGAATCAAGACTTTCAACAGACGAGATATCGAGAAAGCTATACTTCCGCTTTCGAAGCCATATCTTTATGCAAATAATATTTTGCATAATCTGCATAATCTGCTAATATTTCCCCATGGTAGCCCTCACAATCCGCAACATCGACCCTGACCTCAAGCGCGAAATCAAAAAGCTGGCGGCAGCCCATGATCGCTCCATGGAGGCCGAGGCACATGAGTTGCTAAAGCGGGCATTGTTGACTGCTCCGCCGCAAAGAAACATCGGCAGGTTAATTCGTGAAGCGGCTCTAAGCGTCGGTGGCATCGAATTAGATATCGAACCGCGCACCGAAATGCCGCGTGACTTGCCCGATTTTGGCGAATGATATTACTCGATACGAATGTCATCTCAGAGCAAATGCGATTGCAACCATCACCTGTTGTTCAGAGTTGGTTCGATAAAATTACGGGCGAAGCGGTCTATCTTTCTTCAGTAACCGAAGCCGAATTGCTAAGTGGTATAGCGATGATGCCAGACGGCAAAGCCAAACTTCTGAGAGCTACTAAAGTCGATCACATCTTACATAATATTTTCAAAGACCACATACTGCCCTTCGAAAGCAAAGCCGCAGCTTTCTATGCCGAAACATTCGCACACCGAAAATCCATCGGTCGCCCAATCTCAGTTTTAGACTGCATGATCGCCGCCATCGCCAAAGCCAACAATTGCAAACTGGCAACGCGCAATGTTGCAGATTTTGAAGGGTGTGGCATTGAAATTATTAACCCATGGGGGGAAGTTTAAAAAATTGAGTGCTCGGGCACCGAAACCCGCTAAGGTTGTGTGTTAAACTCAATCCAATCAGCTACTTTTGCCTGTAGGTTCCACAGATAAGGATAGTGAATACCCTCTTTTTCAAGGGCTATAACAGTCTGCCGCAAATAATCTGCACCAGTGCCCCAATGTCCACACGCCCTCGATAGTGTCTCAGCAATGTGATCCGTCGACAAGCCGCCAATATAGTTTGGGCTATCTGGATTGGCTGTGAAAGCGATCGCCTTAAAATGCCGAGCATCCACCTCCACATCGATCCAGCGGGGGAAATTGCCCGGAGGCTTTACTGTCATTTCTCTTCGCCAGAGCGTCGACAAATCCTGCCATTCGCTTCCTTCACGGACCTGATGAAGAACACCTTCGCAGCTGCCACCACGGTCAATTTGCATCATAAGGCCCGGCTGTTCATGCGTGCCCCTGAAGCGAACCATACGCAGACAAAACGCACGGCTCCAATCGGTTGCAATTGCGCGTGAGATTGCCACAGGCTCGAACACTGGCTTCCAAATTAGCGATCCATAGCAAAATACTTGGATAGGACCGTCCGGTCTTTCGTCCAAAAAACTCTTGAGATGACTATCATAGTCAGTTTCAGAAAAAACCGTTGCCGTGGAAGCAGAACCAGTGTCCTGAACATCGCGGTGCACCCGTTTCACATGGTCTTCAGTCAATCGCATACCAAGCAACTTTTCATTTAGTCGGCAACTCCATTCAACTCATGAGCAACAAGGCTTTCAAGTCGCGACAGCATGGGATCGTTGATGCCGCATTGTTCGCAGTGAAGATAGGTCTCAAGAAGATACTCAGCGCTGGGGCCGACGTGACCACAAGCTGAGGCAATGTATCGCGCAGCCTCCTCTTCCGGGATTTTCCCAGCATAACGATGGCTCTCCAAGTCTGCTACAAATGTTATTGCCTTGATGTTACCCTGCTCCGTCGAAACATCGACCCAGATTGGCCTGTAGGCCCTGCCAATCATTTCACGATACCAAACTTGGGCTAAACGCGCAGACGCATCCGGCCCTGGTATCCGAAAAACTGCGCCAGAGCAGGAGCCGCCAACATCAAGCGCCATCATCAAACCAGGCCTTTCTCGCGTGCCTCGATATCGCCATTGCCAAAGGCAAAAGCTACGGTGCCAACCTTGTAAGTGTGCCGAGAGGCGATCTGCAAATTCAGGGTCGGGGTTCCACATCAATGAACCATAGGCAAAGAGCCAGACATCGCCTTGCGCATCGACTATGGACAAGGTTGAAATACGACTAGCCTCAATTTCAGTCTCGGACATCAACGGTATAGCCGCGCGGTCGTCCGCAACAGGATGAGGAAAAGCCTTAGCGATCATTTCACGTGTCAACAAATTTCCATCTTTCCTAGAATTACTCGCATACTTTTACCAGTCCGTACCGCGCTCCGCAATCTGTTTCAAATATAATGATAGTTGCGACTCTAAGCCGATCAAAAAGTTGACACCGCCTCACCCCTTCAACACATCCATCTTAATCGGCCCATCAGCGCGGCCCAAAATAAACTGATCAACATAGGGATTGCCGCTGCGGTCTATCATCTTGGCATCACCCTGCCAAATGATCTCGCCCTTATATATCATGGCTATCTGATCAGCGATTTTGCGCGCACTGGCCATGTCGTGTGTAATCGAGATGGTGGTGGCACCGAGGCGTTTTACGCAATCGACAATCAGATTATTGATCACATCAGCCATGATGGGATCGAGGCCTGTGGTTGGCTCGTCAAAGAAAATGATTTCAGGGTCGGCAGCAATGGCTCTGGCCAGGCCCACACGCTTTTGCATGCCGCCCGAAAGTTCTGCGGGGTAAAGCTTACCCACATCAGCGCTGAGACCCACAAGACCCAGCTTTTCCATTGCAATCTCGCGTGCTTGCGCTTTGGGTGTGCGGCGGCCTTGGGTTAGACCGAAGGCCACGTTCTCCCACACGCTGAGCGAGTCAAACAATGCCCCGCCCTGAAACAACATGCCAAAGCGGCGCAACAGTTGATCGCGCGCCTCGCCTTTTAGGTCAACAACTTCTTCGCCCGCAATTTTGATCGAGCCAGAGTCAGGTTGCAAAATTCCCAAAATGCATTTCAGCATCACCGATTTGCCAGTGCCCGAACCGCCGATGACAACGAGTGACTTGCCCTTCTCGAC
>JAYTUV010000119.1:0-17148 GCA_043744395.1 Aestuariivirga sp. | reverse complement strand
AGACTGTTCTCCCCTGAAGCAGGGGAGAAATAAGTTAGTTCCATTCCTCCCCTGCTTCAGGGGAGGACAGACGGCGCAAGCCGTCAGGAGGGGTAAGTGCATTTCATTTCACCGGAATGAAAATCTCTATTTTATCATCGCCATTGTTAAACGCCTCGCCATAAACTTCAAACTGCGGGCCTTGCGCCACCTCCAGCTTGGCTGCGGGCAACCACTCATCAAAAATCTTCCCCCATGTTGCAGGCAACCCCGCAATATCACCCTCATGCACAAACACGGCAGTTTTGCGCTTGGGGATGGTGAGGGTGTATAAATAACCCGGCACTTGGCCCGCATCTTTCACTTCAACACCAACGAGATAATCCATCAAAGCAGGTTCACTTGAACCTGCGCGCCCACCACCAAAAGAGTGGCACACGCCATAAGCGCTGAACCCCACTTGCCCCTCAATCTTGCCAAAGTCAGTCATAAAGCTGGCCCAGTGCTCTTTCATCCCCGGATCAGGGCCAACTTTATAAGTCTTGTTCCGGCCTGCGAGGGTGAGGGCGGGGGTTGTGAGGGTGCGGATGGGTTGGGACATTGGCAAAAAATCATTTAAAGATGGTTTTCTAAAAAAGGCAATTGACCGCAGATAGCATAAAAATACCTTAATAATATTGTAGCAATAGACTGTTAGGCTATTTTGAGTATCAGTTCTGTGTTTCTAGAGCAACAGAATGGTTTGAATAGAGCTTGACACGAGTTGTGAGGCGTGATTCTGCTTCCAACGGGAGTACACTATATGTTGACCAATAGGCAAAAACTGATCCTTTCTGCTCTTGCTATATGTAAGACGACCCGTTTTGCGCCTGTACAAGTTCAAAAAATATTTTTCTTAATTGACAACAATATCGCAGATGATCTCGGTGGCAAGCAATTCAATTTTGCTCCCTATGATTATGGCCCATTCGACAAAGATGTATATTTAGAACTTAATGAACTTTCCAAATTGGGGTTCGTGATAATTGACAATCCAGCAGGCACTTATACCCGCAAATACAGCCTCACCAATTTAGGGGTAAGCCAAGGACAAGATGAGCTATCAATTTATCCAAAGCGTGCCCAGAAGTATCTCGAGGATGTAGTCGCTTGGGTATCGAAACTTAGCTTTGCTCAGCTCGTTGGAGCCGTCTACCACGCCTATCCGGAAATGCGTGTGAATAGCATTTTTAAGTAGGATTAGGAAGTGGCGCGGGTAGCTCAATTTCGCCGCTTAATATCTTTTTGAACTCAGCGAAGTGTGATGTTGCACTTGCTACCATATTGCGATGCTCTAACAGCTCATCGCTAGTGAGTTTACGAGCCTTAGATTTCTGACCGCTACCCTCTATAACACAAATATGAATTGGCTCTTTGATACCGCCGGGATTTACCTCGCAGGCATGGACAAGAGCCCAAAGGGCAGTGAAAATTCCACCCTGCAAATTTGGAGGACCAGCTTCCCAGAAAATTTGGCGAAACAAAGCCAAAAATGGATCGGCAATTGTTTGCCCGCTGCCCATTGAAGCAAACCACATATCATTTGGGTCTTTCATTTCTGGCTGAAAATTTGATGGACCACTGAACTCGTATAGATACGACTCACCATTACAAGAAAAACCAACAAGGGCTGAATAAAGTTCTCTTGGAGACTGAGTTGAAGAAAATTCATTGATGGCCAGATTTGCGACTAGTTTTGCAATTTCAGTGTATGGTTTGCCTGAGAATGTTTTTTTGTCGTAATTTTCCTGGATCAAAGTCACAAATCTTTGGTGATGCCCTACATATCCTGTTCCAGCGACTATGAAATTTTCGCCAATAATTGCAATTTTCTTGTCTGTTAGCTGCTCAATAGTCCGTGTTCTCGCGCCGTCGCCGAAGGTTGCAGAACTATCAGCGCCGATAACCAATCCATTCTTACAACGAATCCCCACCAGTACGGTCATTTCAGCTCCAAACCTTTGAGTAGATGGTCTCGAACGATTCCTTAGGCGAGTCAACTTCTAATAGTTTCGAATTTGACTCCTCCCCCCATTTCCCCTATGTCCCCTCCCATTCAAGACGGTTTCATTCGTCAAATGGGTTAATGCACATGGGGTTTTCATTCCCGGGAGGCGGTAATCCAACATCCGGCAGCGAGTTTCGCTCCCGGGTGGTTTTTCGTTTGGAATGACAGCTTGCGGATAGTCCTTAACCTTCACCCCTTGCGGGAGAAGGTGGATCGCGCCACTTGGCGCGAGACGGAAGAGGGGGCTGGTGGTCACGAGTACCGCTGCCAGCAGCCCCCTCTCCCGTCACTCACTGCGTGAGCGACTCCCTCCCCCGCGAGGGGTGAGGGATAGGTAAGTGAAGAAAGAAGTGAACGAAGAGAACCTATGTTTGAAACTTTAAGCGACCGCCTTTCTGGCATATTTGATAAGATCACCGGTCGCGGTGCGCTTTCGGCTGAGGACGTGGATGTGGCGATGCGCGAAGTGCGCCGCGCTCTGCTTGAGGCTGATGTTGCGTTAGAAGTTGTCAAAAGCTTCACCGAAAAAGTGCGGGAACGCGCTGTTGGTCAAGACGTTGTCAAATCCATCAAGCCTGGCCAGATGGTGGTTAAGATCGTGCATGACACGCTGGTGGAAACACTGGGGTCTGACCAATCAGCACTCAACTTGCGCGCTTCGCCACCTGTCGCCATTTTGATGGTCGGCCTTCAAGGCTCTGGCAAAACCACAACCACAGCCAAAATCGCCAAGCGCTTGACGGAGCGTGAAAAGCGCAAAGTATTGATGGCGTCTCTCGATACACGCCGCCCCGCCGCACAAGAGCAATTGGCTATTTTGGGCCAACAGGTAAAGGTCGACACCCTTCTCATCGTCAAGGGCGAAACCCCCATTCAAATCGCCAAGCGCGCGATGAGTGAAGCCCGTAAAGGTGCATATGATGTAGTGTTGCTGGATACTGCGGGCCGGCTTCACATTGATGAAGAGCTTTTGGCCGAAGCCGCCATGGTGCGCGATATTGCCAAGCCCAAAGAAACTTTGCTTGTTGTTGATGCACTGACGGGTCAAGACGCCGTGAACCTCGCTCGTTCCTTCGACGAGAAAATCGGCATCACCGGCATTGTGCTCACACGTATTGATGGCGATGGTCGTGGTGGTGCTGCCCTTTCCATGCGGGCCGTGACGGGCAAGCCGATTAAATTATTGGGCACGGGCGAAAAGCTTGATGGTCTTGAAGACTTCCACCCAGACCGGATTGCAGGCCGCATTCTGGGCATGGGTGATGTGGTTTCGCTGGTTGAACGCGCGGCCCTTGATATTGATCATGACAAGGCCAAGAAAATTGCAGAGCGCATGCGCAAGGGCGCGTTTGATCTGAATGATCTGGCTGATCAACTTCGCCAGATTGAAAAGCTTGGTGGCATGGGTGGCGTCATGAATATGCTCCCCGGCATGGGCAAGATGAAGAAACAAATTGAAGGCATGGACCTTCAGAAAAAAGTGTTCAACCAACAGCTCGCCATTATTGGTTCGATGACCAAGGCTGAACGCCGCAATCCAAAAATTTTAGACGGCAAGCGCAAGAAGCGCGTGGCCGCTGGGTCTGGCACCAAGGTTGAAGAGATCAACAAGCTGCTGAAAATGCATTTGCAGATGGCCGATATGATGAAGCAGATGGGCCAAGGCAAAGGCATGCTGGGCAAGTTGATGGGTGGCCAAGCGGCCCCTGATGCGGCTGAGATGGAAAAAATGCAGGCCGAACTTGCGGGCATGGACCCAAATTCATTGCCGCCTGAGCTTCGCGACATGATGGACAGTGGCGGCATATCCGCTCGCCCAAGCTTGCCCGGTTTGGGGGCTACTAAATTACCAGGCCTTGGCGCACTGCCGGGTCTTGGTGGCAATCCCTTCAAAGGTTTCCCCGGTTTGGGGAAGAAGAAATAATTTAATCGTAATTAAATAGGAGACTAAAATATGTCAGTTAAAATCCGCCTCGCACGTGCAGGCTCTAAGAAGCGTCCATATTATCATATCGTGGTTGCTGCGGCGACTTCGCCCCGTGATGGTAAGTTCATCGACATCATTGGTGCGTTTAATCCAATGCTCGCCAAAGACGCTCCAGACCGTGTGAAGCTTGATGGTGCAAAAGCTGCTGAATGGATGAAGAAGGGTGCGCAACCAACTGACCGGGTTTTGCGTTTCCTTGATAAAGCAGGTGTTGCAAAACGCCCAGTGCGCAACAATCCTAACAAGGCCCTTCCTGGCAAGAAGCGCATGGAGCGTGAAAAGCTGGCTGCTGATGCCGTGGCCAAAGTTGCTGCCGCTGCCGAAGCTGCAAAGGCCGCAGAAGCCGCTGCAATTGAAGCTGCAAAAGCTGCTGCTATTGCTGAAGCTGAAGCTGCAAAGGCCGCTGCTGCGGCACCTGCTGAAGCCGCTGCCGAAACACCAGCAGAATAAATCCACTAAGGTTCGTCATCCCGACGAAAGTCGGGATCCAGAAACTCAAATTCTTTGCTTGCTCTAAGTCTGGCTTCCGGCTTTCGCCGGAATGACGATAATATCTATTGGAATAGCCCTTTCTCATCCTCGCCACTCCATTAAAACATCCGGCAAATTTTCTTCGTTGTCGCCATCCGTGCGGTTGATTTCAACAAAGCCTTCACGTTCATAAAAACGCCGTGCGCTGATATTTTTTTGAAATGTCCAGAGCTGCAGATAATCTGGATATTCGCGCTTTGCAGCTTCAACTAAAAGATGACCAACACCTTGATCTCGAAATCCTTGCTTCACATAAAGCGCTGTTACCGTTTGGTCATTCGCCAAAGCCATCATCGCCACAACACGCTCTTCTGCCGCTACCACAAGAATTTTCCGGTCACGGTACACCACCTCGCGGTAATGACGAACCACGTCTTCAGCAGAGTGAACGCGCGGCATCCAATCGGTTTCATCGATCCAACTGTTTAATATCCCTGCACAGGCCGCCAAATCTTGCGTGCGGGCTGGCCTGATGTTTACATCAATCTTCATAGGAATGCCCTGCTTTCAATCCCTCGCGCACGCGGTGCGCAATTTTCAAAAACTCTGGTGTTTCACGAACATCAAGTGTGCGCGCTCTCGGCAGATTGGTTTCAATCACATCAATGATACGCCCCGGACGTGGGCTCATCACAATTATTTTAGTCGAAAGAAAAACCGCTTCTGGAATTGAGTGGGTCACAAACACAATCGTTTTGCTCGTGCGACCCCACAACTCCAAGAGTTGCTGATTGAGCTTGTCGCGAACGATTTCATCTAGCGCACCAAAGGGCTCATCCATCAATAAAAGCTTCGGATCAAAGGCAAGCGCCCGCGCAATCGATACCCGCTGCTGCATGCCACCTGATAGTTGCCACGGAAATTTTTTCTCAAAGCCGCTTAGATTAACCAAATCAAGATTGCGCTGCACCCTGCCCGCCTGGTCATCAAGACCCATAATTTCCAGCGGCAGACCAACATTACGTTCCACCGTGCGCCAAGGGTAAAGCGCCGGGGCCTGAAACACATAGCCGTAAGCCCTGTTCATGCGGGCTTGTTCTGGCGTCATCGCATTGACACTCAAAACACCCTCCGTGGTCTTCTCAAGATCAGCAATGGCGCGGAGCAACGTTGTCTTGCCGCAGCCGGATGGGCCAATCAGCGACACAAACTCACCTTCCGCAACGTCGAGATTGATTTTCGACAACGCAAAAACTGGCCCATCATTGGTCTGATACGTTAACCCCACATCACGCGCTGCAATGACGCTTGTGCCCAAGCCGAAAACTCCCTTAATTCTTGTTATCGAAGTGAGGCTATCTGGTCTTGACCATTTGATCAAGAATGAACAGGATATTGAAATGACTAAATCTCGGGCAGTACCAGCGCAAAAAACCCGCATTCAGCACCAAAATGAGCAAATCATTTTAGATGCGGCTTTGGACGTGTTTTCAGCCTTTGGTTACCGCGGCACCACTGTGGACCAAATCGCCACCAAAGCTGGCCTGTCAAAACCCAATCTGCTTTATTATTTTCGCCGCAAAGAGGACATTTACGTCGCCGTGCTAGAGCACACGCTTGATGAATGGCTGGCACCTTTGCGGATGCTGAATCGCGACAATGATCCAATTGAAGAGCTTTCAACTTACATTAGTGCCAAGCTTGAATTGTCCTGGCGCAATCCTGCAGCATCCAGGCTTTTCGCCAATGAAATTCTCCACGGCGCACCCCATGTTGAAAAATTCCTGAAAGGGCCACTGAAACAACTGGTCGATGAAAAGGCGTCTATCATTGAATACTGGATTTCCGCCAGGAAAATGAAACCGATCAACCCGCATCATTTCATCTTTGCAATATGGGCTGTGACCCAACATTATGCAGACTTCGCTGTTCAAGTAGAAGTTTTAGACGGTCTAAAGTGCGATTTTGCAAAAACAAAAGATGCTGTTTTGGTGATTTTGTTGAGAGGTCTTAGTCCATGAATACCGCTATTAGCGGAGCTCCCAGTTTTTGCAAAAATGTTGCCCAAAGCTTTTTGATTTTTAAGGAAACATTGTTGCAATATAAGTCATTGTATTAGGTCAATATGACTTTCGACGATTTCGTCAAAAGTCATATTGATCTAATCCAGCTGACCCATGTTTCGCTTTTTGAGCTCACTAACAAAAGTCTTCAATTTTTCTGATTGGCCGCGACGCCCGACATAAACAACGTCCGGTGTTGAAACAACCACGAGGTCATCCACCCCTAACATCACTGTTAAATTCTCATTTGAATGAACAAGATTGTTGTGACCATCAACCACAACACTTCGTCCCAGAATTGTATTGTTAAATTCATCGTGCCCTAGGATATCATGAATCGAATCCCATGTGCCAATATCATTCCAGTTATAACTTACCGGATAAACGGCTGCCATATCCGTTTTTTCCATGACGGCATAGTCAACTGAAACACTCGGCGAACGCGCAAATTCTGCCTCATTAAGACGCGTAAAATCAGCATCCTTTATGGCTATTTGAACGGATGCTTCGACGGCCTTGAAAATTGCAGGTGCGTGGATTTTCAATTCTTCGATAAACCGCGCAGCTAGAAACAAAAAATTACCACTGTTCCAAAGATAGCCTTCACGCACATATTTTTCAGCAGTTTCGCTGTCAGGCTTCTCCACGAAACGATCAACTTTTCGACAACCAGTAGTACGTTTGAACTCACCTGGCTTTATATAGCCATAACCAGTCGCCGCATGCCGAGGTTGAACGCCAAAAGTAAGCAGGTAACCTTGCCGTGCTTCAGTTTTGGCTTGCAGAACTGCGCTTCTAAATTTTTCAACCTCATCGATGTGATGATCAGCCGCCACCACAAGTACCATTGCATCCGGCGATCTCTTCAATGCAATAAGGCAACCTGCGGCGACTGCAGCACAAGAATCGCGCCGCATCGGCTCCAACACAATCTCGCCTTTAACCCCAATAGACCGCAAATCCTCAGCCACCAGGAAACGCTGACTTTCGCCCGCAACAACAATCGGCCTTTTGTCAAAATTAGCGCCAGAGCAACGCAACAATGTTTGTTGAATCAGAGAGTGCTCGCCAACAATCTTCAAGAATTGCTTGGGTTTTGCGGCGCGCGAAAACGGCCAGAGCCTAGAACCAGCTCCACCACTTAGAACAATCGGAATAATCGGTTCCAGCGTCATTCTCATATTTTCTGATTAAATGCGCCGACGGCAGGGAATTTTGCCAGCAGTTTCTCTATGTATTGAAAAATATCGCGTACATGTTCTGTCGATGAAACGCTCTCACAAACAACAACCAATTCTGGCTTGTTTGATGAAGCTCTGATCAAACCAAAACTCCCCTCAGCAAACTCAAAGCGCACCCCGTTCACGGTATTTATGGCACTGATTACTTGATCCGAGATCTTAGCACCATGGTCACGGTCAGAAATTATTAGCTGAGTTAGCGCTTCGACCACAGCATATTTTTCGAGGTCACTACAATGCGGAGACATAGTTGGTGTGCCAAACGTTTGAGGCAGAGCGCGATAAAGATCCGCCATACTTTTGCTAGGAGCGCTATCAAGCAATCGACAAATATTGATGGCCGAAGCAATCCCGTCATCGTAACCATGGCCATAATCACCAGCAAAAAAGAAATGCCCGGACTTTTCAAAGCCAGCTACAGCACCCAATTCTTTAATTCGTCGCTTGATGTAAGAGTGACCTGTCTTCCAGTAATCCACAGTAACACCGAGAGATTTCAGGACGGGATCAGAGCGATAAAGTCCCGTCGATTTGACATCGACAACAAATTTAGCATTCGGCGTTTTTGCGGCAATGTCTCGCGCAAGCATGACACCGAGCTTATCTGCGAAAATTTCGTGTCCTTCGTTGTGAACAATTCCAATTCTATCTCCATCTCCATCAAATCCCATGGCCACATCAACTCCATGCTTGTTAACCGCATCTGCCATGACCTTTAGCATCTTCATATCCTCTGGATTCGGATTGTAATTTGGGAAATTGTGATCAAGGTCACAGTCAATCTCCACTACATCACATCCAATCGAACGCAAAACATCAGGAGCAAACGCACCTGAAGTTCCGTTTCCACATACGACCGCGACCTTCAACTTACGCGAAATTTTACCGCCTTTGATTAAATTAGCTTTGTAATCGTCAAATATGTGGGTCACGCGGGTCAAACCGCCGCCGCTCTTGCTCTTACCTTCGTTGTTGAGAACAATTTCTTTCAGAGCCAGCATTTCATCGGAACCAAACGTTAACGGTCGGTCCATTCCCATCTTAATACCCGTCCAACCATTTTCATTATGAGACGCGGTGACCATCGCTACAGCCGGAACATCGAGCGAAAATTGAGCAAAATAGGCCATAGGCGTAATGGCCATACCAATGTCATATACATGACATCCCGCATTCATTAATCCCACAATCAATGCATGTTTGATTGAAGATGAATAGCTTCGGAAATCATGGCCAACTACTATTTCAGGCCGCACGTTGTGAAAATGAAGCAGCGTGCCAAGGCCCAAACCAATCGCTTGGATTCCATAAAGATTGATTTCTTCTTCAAACAGCCACCTTGCATCATATTCCCGGAACCCTGTGGCTTTTATAAATGGTGACTGCTCATAGATGAGTGTATTTTTTTGCAAGTCTTGCTTGATGAGAAGAGGCATACGAACAAGATCCAAACTGGAAAAATCAACCGACTTTTGAAAACACTATGAATTACCGATTACCGATTAGCCAGTACAATCAGTAATTACCAAATAACAGATATCGTTAATCTCGCAATTATTTAATCAACTTGTCAACTAGAAGAAAATTTAATTGGCTTGCTAGTTACTTTACACACGTAACTTGATCCATATTGGAGTCAGCTCCGGCCCAGCAAAAAAGGGACCGGAGTGTGAAACGCAGTCAATTTAACAAAGATCAAATTATCGGGATACTGACGGAGCGAAGTTGGCCGTTGCGAACAGAGTTTCGGCTGCCGATCTCTGCCGTAAGCATGGTTTCAGGGATGCCATTAATTTCAAACGAAAAACCTATTTCGGAGGCATGGAGACGTCGAAGGCCAATCCGCTCGGAAGTTTAGAGGACGAGTACGCCAAGCTGAAGCGGCTTCTTGCCGATGCCATGCCTGACAATGTTGCGTTGAAAGATTTACTGGGAAAGATGGTAACGCTTGCTACGGAGCCGGAAGCTGTCGCACTTCTCACATTCGACCAAGAGATAAGTGAACGGTGGACGCGCCAGCTTTTGAAGTGTTACATGATAAGAGTTAGAAATGCGTCGTTTCGGTCACATGATGCCATGCTAAGCGACCGCACGAAAGCGTATCCGCATGATCGGCGACGCTTTGGCAGTCGGCGCATTCGTGTGCTGCTGAACGACGAAGGCGACATAGTTCATCACAAGCGCCAGTTCGACTCCGCCGCAAGAAAAGGCGGTCAATTTGCAAATGAGGCGGTCGCAAAAGAACCTGTTACGTTCAGGGTGCACTCACAGGAAATAGCTGGGTGGCACCGGCAAAAGCGGCCACTGTTAAACTGAAACCCAAACCAACTGAGACAGGGACCGAAGTGCCTGCAAATGTCGTAAAAACAGGTACACCAGCAACGCCATTTGCGGGAGTAGCAAAATTCTCATCCACGGCAGCAATGTGATCGCCGACTTTGCATGGAGCATTGGCAGGCACCACCACAACAGAAGCGGCAGTATACGTCACTGAACATTTGTCATTGGGGAAGTTCAATGTCAAAGAACTATTCTTGCCGATCAAAATCCGTTCACCAATAGACAGCAAAGTCTTCGGCAGAATCTGTGTAAATCCTTGGCCAGAATTCACCATAACTTTACCTGACATAACTTCTATTTGAGCCACCGGCTGATTGGCAAGCGCTACGCCACCAGAGACAGCAACCAGAACCACACCAGCAAAAATGTTTTTAGTAAATTGAATAGTCATCGTTTTAAATCCCAAATGAAATGCCAGCTTGCCAAATTATGGTAAAAAATCGATTAACTCAGGCCTGGCAACAAAAGGAACAGCAAGTTTCAATATAAACCCTTCATTTTCCTATTTCTGCTCTATAGAGGCCGAAGCGAAAAACGAGAATCAATCCAAAGCTGTGAACAAAATCGAGAATCAACTCGTCCTGCTCGGTAGCGACAACCCAACGACTTGGATTGTCTATAACCATCTGGTTCGCGAATTTGGCTTGTTTCCAGCTTTCATCGAAACACCCGTGTCGCGCAAACAATTATTGAAAAATCGCATCCGCAAATTGGGTCTGATCTCAGTGATCGACCAACTGGCGTTTATCTTAGCGGTAAGACCGTTCATCTTAAGGCGGGGTCAAGCTCAAATAAAAAATATCTGTCTGGAAAAGGGTCTTGAACCTGTAGAGCCCTTGTCGTCGGCCATCCAAAAAATTGACAGTATAAATAGCGAAAATTTCCGCAACCGTCTGAAGGCGGCTGGGCCTAAAATCATCATCGTCAATGGAACACGCATCATAGGTAAAAAAACACTTGGTGCTACTGATGCTACAATCATTAACACGCACCAAGGCGTTACACCGGCTTATCGCGGCGCTCATGGGGCTTACTGGGCGCTCTATCAAAACGATCACAAAAATTGTGGTGTCACAGTGCATCTGGTGGACGAAGGCATTGATACCGGAAACATTATTGCTCAGGCTCCAATCAAGATCACAAAATCAGATTCTTTTGTAACATATCCCTATCTCCAAACCGCAGCGGCTTTACCTTATCTAACAAAAGCAATTCGAGATACAGCAGCCGGGGAACTTGAAACCAAAAGCATCAGCGGTCCGTCAGCAATCTGGTATCACCCTGGCCTCACCCAATATCTACGCGGTCTTTGGCGCGGCGTCAGATAATCGATATTGTTTTTGGATCCCAACCTTTGGGTTCTGGAAACTTCAAATCCATTTTCTCCAAAGTTTCGCGCACAATTTTGGCAATGGCTCCGTTGCGCACCCAGTTCCGATCAGCTGGAATAATGTGCCATGGCGCATGTTCGGTTGAACAACGTGTCAGCACTGTTTCATAAGCCTTCATATAATCGTCCCACAAAGCTCGGTCATCTAAATCTGCGGGATTGAATTTCCAACGCTTCGTCGGGTCATCCACACGATCTTGCAAGCGAACCTTCTGTTCGTCCTTAGAAAGATGGAGCATGAACTTCAAAATCACTGTGCCATTACCCACCAACATTTTTTCAAAATCATTAATCTGACCATAGCGTTGTTCAATGGTGTCTGCTGTTGCAAACTTCTTCACTTTTGCAACCAGCACGTCCTCATAATGAGAGCGATTAAAAATCCCAATCATACCGCGCGGTGGGCAAACCGTGTGAATGCGCCACAAATAGTCATGACTAAGCTCTTCAGAACTTGGCCCTTTGAATGAGTTATTCAAAACTCCTATCGGCCCGCAGGGGTTAAACACCGCGCGCACCGTGCCGTCCTTGCCCGAACCGTCAATACCTTGCAGCACAACCAACAATGCACGCTTGCCTTCAGCATAGAGAATATTTTGCAAGGCATCTATGGCAATCGCGTCATCTTCCGTTTCAGCTTTAGTTTTATCTTTATCCTTAAAGCTGCCCAAATCGCGCGGATCATATTGATCAAGATCAACCTTTGAACCGGGTTCAACGCAAAACGCTTTTGCAAATGCCATATGTAAAATCCTCTTCTATCCAATTCTGTCATAGTCATCACTTGATTGCAAAGCCCACTAAGCTTAGTCATTAACAGGAACATTAAATCGAGGACTAGCTTTGACCCTAACCGATCGCCCCTCCATTGAAGCCGCGTTAAACAGCCCCGCTTATCGCATAGCATCCCTCGATCAAGATTTTCTGCTGGGTGATTCAACAAGGGGCATCCGGTTTCAGCTTGAATATATGAAAGCCGAAGAAACCCTGAGGCACTTGGGCATCGAGTCAACCATTGTCGCCTTCGGCTCGGCCCGCGTTCGTGAGAATGATGGCAATGGTTGGTATGAAGCCGCAAGAGCCTTCGCCAAACTCAGTTCTGAAAAAAGTGGGGCGCGTCTGAACAAGCGTAATAAACATCATAATGTCATTGCCACAGGCGGCGGCCCCGGCATTATGGAGGCTGCCAATCGCGGCGCTTATGATGCAGGGGCTTTGAGCATCGGCTATAATATAACCCTAGATCATGAACAGGAACCCAATCCCTATTCCACGCCAGAACTCACCTTTCGCTTTCATTATTTCAATATGCGCAAAATGCACTTTGCTATGCGAGCTTCTGCACTCGTTGTTTTCCCCGGCGGTTTTGGCACGCTCGACGAATTATTCGAATTGCTGACCCTTCGCCAAACCGGAAAGATGACAAAAAATCTCCCCGTGGTTTTGTACGATTCAAAATTCTGGAAAACCGCAATCAATTTTGAACATTTTGCAAAAGAAAAATTGATAAACCCCAAAGACCTTGACCTTTTCACTTTCGCCGACACACCCGAACAAGCTTGGCAAGCATTGGTCCACCGCGGCCTTCACATTCCAAAGGAATAGATAATGACACTGAAACTTTCATTTCATGGTGCAGCACGAACCGTTACAGGCTCATGTTATCTGCTCGAAACCGATCAAGCCCGTGTGCTCATCGATTGCGGCATGTTCCAAGGCTCAAAGACTATGAGCGAGTTGAACTACAGGCCATTTCCCTTTGACCCAAAATCATTGGATGCCATGCTGCTTACACACGCACACATTGATCACACAGGCGTCATTCCGAAACTCACCAAGCATGGTTATGCGGGAAAAATTCACTGTACTCCCGGCACCGTTGAACTCGCTCAAATCATGCTGCCAGATTCAGGTTTCATTCAAGAAATGGATGTTAAAAACCTGAACCAACGCAATGCGCGCAAAGGCATCGCCCCGGTCGAGCCCATCTACACATTGGAAGATGCCATGGAAGCCATCAAGCATCTCTCCCCCGTTGAATACGAGACGTGGGTGACCCCCGCAAAAGGCATTCGTGCTCGCTATTGGAATGCCGGTCATTTGCTGGGCTCATCATCAATTGAAGTGGAAGTAGAACAGGTCGGAAAAAATCCGGTGCGCATTTTATTTTCTGGCGACATTGGCCCCGACAATAAATTACTGGAATATGATCCCGTTGGCCCGAGCAACTGGGACTATGTGATTTGTGAATCCACCTATGGCGGTAAAGATCGTTTTGAGCGCAGCCTCGAAAAGCGCCGAGCGTTGTTAGCGATTGAACTGAAAGATGCGGCGTCCAAGAGAGGGGTGATGCTCATTCCGTCTTTCGCCGTTGAACGCACGCAAGAAGTCGTGACCGATCTGGTTTACATCATGGATCACAAATTGGCTCCGCAATGTAACATCTTTATCGACTCTCCATTGGCCAATAAAGCCACGGCCATATTCCGCAAGCACGCAAGTGAAATGGAAAACGGTGCAGACTTGGCCAAAGCGTTCAACTCTCCACTGGTTAAATCAACTGAGTCAGTCGAAGAAAGCAAAGGCCTCAATAATTTCTCTGGCTTCCATATTGTCATCTCAGCATCCGGCATGGCTGAAGCTGGCCGCATTCGTCATCATTTAAAAAACCGCCTCTGGCAAAAATCGACAACCGTTTTATTCGTTGGCTATCAAGGAACAGGCACATTGGGGGCGCAGCTGTTGTCTGGCGAGAAGCATGTGAAAATCATGGGCGAAGATATCGCTGTCGCCGCCACCATCAGGAATGTTGAAGACTATTCTGGCCATGCCGATGGCCCAGAACTTGAAACATGGATATCCAAACGACTGCCCATATCGCGCACCCTGTTCCTGACACACGGTGAGGAAGAACGGCAAATAGCCCTTCAGGATTCGATTAAGGGAAAATTGGTTCCTGACGATCGTATTATCAGACCAGCCTTGGACGAAACCTACGACCTATCGGGCGACAACGCCAAACTCGTTGCTGGCACAGTCAAACCGCGCATCGACCAAGGTGCCGTCGCCAAACTGGATTGGCACAATGATGCTCAAAGCATCATTCTCGATTTACACGACACGCTCAACAAAGCCGCCACAGATAAAGACCGCGCCGTAATATTAAGAAAAATAAAACAGGCCATCGCCACCCCCGACACAAACCTGCCGCCTGTAAACACCCAAAGGCGCAGACCCTACCGCGCCAGAGGATTTGATGAGGGTTGATGAGAGCGTTTTGATGTTTCATAGAAACATCAAAAGCGCCCTAATAAAGTCCGCGTAACAATCGGTCGATATAAGCCTTCTCGCCCGACCCTAAATTCGGGTCATCATAGCGCTGACGCAAGCCTTCGAGAATTTCGCGGGCCCTGCGCATGGAAAGTTCCGATGGCACCATGTTTTTATTGGGGCCATTGTCTGGATTGCGCGTGGCACGGGGCCTGCCCAATGGATCATCTTCATTGCTGCCAGCATCGCTTTCCTTGCCTTTTTGGCCAGTCTTGCCTTTGCCCTGCTCGGCCAATTTCTTGCCCAGCTTTTTGGCACCTTCCTGCATTTGCTTCATGGCTTCGCCTTGCTGGCGCAGCGCATCATCTTTTGAACCCTCTTTAAGTGCACCCTTGGCACCCTTCATGTTTTTGCTGGCATCGCCCAGTTCATTTTGGCCATCTGGGCCCAGTTCTCTGTTAAGTCGGTCAAGCATGTCGGAAAGTGAACCCTGCCGATCCGCCAGACTGCCTGCACCAGAATCGGGCTTATCAGGAGATTGTTCGCCTTCGCCGGGCCTCGGCAATTTCTGGGTTTGATCCATCAGCTTTTGCTGACGTCGCATCAAATCCGAAAGCCCGTCCATCTTGTCTTGCAAACCAGGGTCACCCTCTTTTCCAGCTTGATCCGAAAGACCTGGCTGCAAATTCTGCAATAGCTGATCAAGCTGCGACAGCATATCTTGGGCTGCATCTTTCGATCCGCCCTTGTTCATCTGCTCAATATCATCTAGCATTTTTTGTAAGTCTTCGCGACTAATAGACTTGCCGTCTTGATCTGGCTTTTGGCCACCTTCGGCCATGCGCTTCTCTGCTTCCTTCTGCATTTGGTCCATAAGCTTATCCATGGCCTTGCGCATTTTATCTGTCAGTTCGGCAATGCGTTCTGGCGGCGCGCCGTCTTTCAAGGCTTGCTCTAACTGTTGTTTAAGTTCACGAAGCTGCGCCCGAATATCGCCCATTTGACCATCTTCAATTGCCAAGGCCAGATCCCAGAGATGTTCAACAGCCAGTTTCACATCATCTGTTTCCGTCGCATGTGCCAAGCCAGCGCGAACAGCAGCCAATTGCAAAATCAAGCGGCTTTGATCGCGAATGCTATAAGGATAAGCCGAAATCGCATCCATCGTCGTTGCCACATCAGGTGCTGAGTCCGAATCCATAATCAATTTTTTGCGCTGCTCGATGAGGGCCCGCGCCAAGAAGCGAAAAAATCCGCGCTCTGGAAGCTTGAAACGTCTTGCTTCAGTGCTTGTAACATGACCAGAAGCATCAGTGGCTGTGAGCGCCATCGTCACATAAAGCCCCGCCCATGGATGAGAACTCAAATCTTGCTTCGAAGTTACGTCCTGTGTTTTGGCATTGGGTTTCTGCAATGCAATTTTGTAAATCGGTGCATCATAAAGAAACACCCCATTACTGTCAAAACCCGTCCCGGTTTCTTGCTCATCAGCCAGAGAAATTTCGGCAGTCACAGACTTCACGCCATAGTCATCTGAACTTTTCCAATGCACATTGAGCGCACCATTTTCGCCAGCTTTAGGGTCTTCAACAAATGCAATCTTTGGGGCTTCATCGGGAATTAGGGTGATGGGCCACGAGGCTAATTCTTGCGCGTCGTCAAACAACTTGACCGTCACCGGCCGATCAAGTTTCACTTCCGCACCGAAACCCTGTTCACTGCTGGTGATCTGCGCCTTGATGGATTTGATTTCAGTTTCAGCGCTCGGGCTTGTGCCGGGCGAATAAAAAGCCAACCGTGGTTTTGCAACACCTAAAACACGAATGCTCAAGCTCGAATTTTCAGGGATTAAAATTTCAGGCGTTACGCTAAGTTTTTCGCGCATCGCAGCGCTGGTCAACAATATGGGCTGTTTGCCCGTATAAGAAGGTGGCTTAAGCCAAGCATCAATTGAAACAATTTGGGGCGCTGAAACGGGCAGAAAATTCATGGCATTTTTGGTATTGGAAATCAAATCGCCCGACCCCAATAACAAGGCCGCAAAGGCAGCCAGCGCCACAGGAACTCGAAATGCCGTTGGATCAAATATCCGCCACGCTGATTTTGGTGGTGATAGTTTTACAGAATCCAGAGCCGCCAATTGGCGATGCTTATGTTCTTCCCAAATGAGTCCGGTTTCATAATCATGCGATTCAGCTACCAATGCATCGGAGTGACCAGAAAGGCTGCGATGATTGACATCAGAATGCAGTTCCATACGGCGCATTGCTGAAAGTCGATTGGCGGATTTAATTTTGAGCAGGCTCTTGAGCGAATATAAAACCGCCAAGCCCAAAACGCCGATGCCAATCAGTTGCACC
>JAYTUV010000118.1:0-1127 GCA_043744395.1 Aestuariivirga sp. | reverse complement strand
CGCGACACCTGGGTGTTGAGCTTGATGTGATTGATTGGGAAAAGCATGGCCATGATTTACCACTGCTCGTAAACATGCAGCCTGCTGGCGAATATCTGGGTGAAGATTATCACCGTGCCGGTGGTGTGCCAGCCGTCGTGGCTGAATTGATTGAAGCCAAGAAAATTCATGAAGATGTGATTACTGCAAACGGCAAGACGATTGGCGAGAATTGCCGTGGTAAATTCTCGTGGAACCGCAAAGTGATCCGCGAATTTAATGACCCCATAAAAAAAGATGCTGGCTTTAAAATGCTGCACGGCAATTTGTTTGATTCAGCGATTATGAAAACCAGCGTCATTTCAGATGAGTTCCGCAAGCGCTATCTCTCCAATCCGAAAGATTTGAATGCGTTTGAAGCCAAGGCCATCGTGTTTGATGGGCCTGAAGATTATCATGCCAATATCGACAATCCAGCTTTGGATGTGGACGAGAATACGATTTTGTTTATTCGCGGTGTGGGGCCGTTGGGCTACCCGGGGGCTGCCGAAGTTGTGAATATGCGGGCACCAACTTATTTGTTGGAAAAAGGCATTCGCTCTCTTCCATGCGTGGGTGATGGCAGGCAATCTGGCACATCTGGTTCGCCTTCAATTTTAAATGCGTCGCCTGAAGCGGCAGCGGGCGGCGGTTTGGCCATTTTGAAGAATGGTGACAAGGTTCGCATCGATCTGAATAATGGCGATTGCAATATGTTGATCTCGGATACTGAGATTGCCAAGCGCCGCGCTGAGCTCGCCGCATCGGGAGGCTATAAGGTTCCGGATTCACAAACGCCGTGGCAAGAAATTTTCCGCAACACGACAGAACAATTGGCCCAAGGCATGATCATTAAGGGTTCGACCAAGTTCCAACGCATTGCCAAGACCATGGGTATTCCGCGAGATAATCATTGATGAATCTTTTCGACTATCCACTCATTCATCGTCATCCCAGCGAAGGCTGGGATCCTGTGTGTCTGAATCATGCTATAATTGATAATGGACGGGGACCCGAAGCGGGACCCCAGCCTTCGCTGGGGTGACGGACTAAGGGTTTTATCAATAGGACACCGCACATGCTTGAACTTCAAAATAAAAACCTTCGTG
>JAYTUV010000117.1:0-50709 GCA_043744395.1 Aestuariivirga sp. | reverse complement strand
AAACTTTGTGGGCCGTGTTCTTGCCGCGGAACACATTCAGGGTTCCTGCGCTTAGCTTTAATGTTTTAATTTGATCATCTTGGCCACGAAGAAGTTTTGCAACGCCATCATAATTCGGATCAGCCTCTGTACGAAGATCGGAACGATAAACAAAATCACCCCCCTGCTCTGAGACTTGGAGCAACAACGTGGTGGTGAATTCGCTGCGGTCGAAATGCCAATTCAAAGTTTCGCCGTCGCGGTAGGCCATCACATTGACGCGGGCCAAAGAATCTCGCATTGGAAACAGTGCCGATTTTTCCATGGTGGCGGCGAGGAACATGATGAAGGGTGCCCACTCATAGATCCACATCACTGTGCTTTGTGAAATTTGGTCGGCGCAAACGGTGTGGTTGATGGTATCCACTTTGACGAGAGCTGGATGCCCTTCTGCGAGTTCGGGAATTTCTTTGCGGAAATAAATATTGTGGCTGCGCTTATGAACAAATGAAAGCGAATCCATCACGGGTTGAATTTCAGTTACAGCTTTTTGCAAGGCTTGCGGTTTCATCAGGCCTTCAAGATTAAACATGCCGTCTTTTTTGAGGTCAGATTTGCAGCGCTGCACCAATGTGTGCCATTCCGATGTGCCCGGCTTATCAAGGGGAAAACGCTCGAGATCAAGAATGTCTTTCATCATTTAAACTCCAAAGCGGCGTCCGATACATAGTCCCATATTGATAAGGCAAATGTTCGCATAACAAAGAGATGAAAGATTTCACCAGCAACACAGTGGATGAGAACTGGCACATGGTGAATGCCAGTTTGTGCGAAAGTTCCGGCTCTAAATTCATTTTTATGGAAATCAAGCGCTGCACATTTTGCCAGCAAATCACGCGCTGGGCCGCCTGAAATTTCAATCCGGGTGCGGCTTGATGAGAGCGGCGTTACAAAACAATCGGGCGCCGCCACGGGTTCATTAAGTGACCAGACTTGTGTTGGATTTATCCGTAATAAATTGTCTTGGACGATTCCGATTTTTGAAGGCAGTTTGCTTAAGGACTTCTTTAAGTCTTTCTCAGAACCCGCATATTGCGTCAGCGTGAAATCTGGCGCTTCAACAATTTTAAGCATGGTACTGACATAGGGGTTAGCACTGGCTAAGGCGGAAGATCGCTTAAGCATGGAGGCGTTCTCCCTGCTTGTCGATGAAGTGCGGTGAGACGATGCGGGCTTTTACATTTTCGTTCTTCAGCGGGAAGGCGCAGATAATGTCTTCGCCTTCGTGTTTCAGACCGCCATTATAGAGTGCAAGTGCGATGTATTTGTTCAACTCTGTTGACCATGTGACGGAGGTAATATAACCGCGACCATGGCCTTTGATTTCGTCGGTCGCCGCAAATAGAATTGCTCCTCCGCGCAATTTTGCGCCCTCTTCCATGCATTCAATGCCAACGAGGCTCCAGCGTTCGGGGGCTTGGCAATCTTCGCGGAAGCGCAATTCTTTGCCGATATAAGCTTTATCTTTGCCCGCCATTTTACCGAGACCTAAATCATCGAGTGTGTTGCGATGATCAAGGTCAGCACCCGCCACATGGCCTTTTTCAATACGCAGAGATGCCAGCGCTTCGAGGCCATAAGGCTTGATGCCCAGTGGTTCAGCGGCTTTTAAAATATGTTCCCAGAGCGCTATGGTATAGTCGGCAGAACAATGAACTTCGTAAGCTAATTCACCTGAGAACGATAATCGCAAAATACGAACGCTGATGCCTTCGAATTCGATGTCTTTAACGCCCATGTAAGGCATGGATTCATTGCTGAGTTCTGCATCTGGGAAAGCCAATTGCATGGCGCGGCGGGCGTTTGGGCCTGAAACGGCCATGCCGCCCCATTCATCAGTCAGCGATGTAACATGCACATTCAAATCTCTCCAATGCATTTGCAACAGATATTCAAGCCAGCTCATCACCTCGCCCGCTTGGGCAGTGGTCGTGGTCATATAAAATTGCGTATCGGTGATCCGCGATGTGGTGCCGTCGTCCAACACCACGCCATCATCATTCAGCATCACGCCGTAACGGGCCCGACCGATGGGCAGCTTGGCAAAGCCGTTCACATAAACGCGGTTCAAGAACTCGGCAGCATCCGGCCCCTGAACATCGATCTTACCAAGTGTAGAAACATCAGAAATGCCAACATTCTGGCGCACCACTTCCATTTCTTTGATATAAGCCGTTTCGGGTGAATTGCCCGCCCAATCATAATACCAGCAGCGCATCCACAAACCTGCTTCGATGAAAGCTCCGCCGTTGTTGACGTGCCAATCATGCAGCGGAGACAAGCGCTTTGGGCGGAAATGCGCCGACACCGTGCGGGCCGCAATCGCCCCAACTGTCATTGGCGAATAAGGAGGGCGGAAAGTTGTTGTGCCTGCTTCGCTCATCGGCAGATCGCGCAAATCAGCCATCATAGCGAGTGCATTGATGTTAGAGGTTTTGCCTTGGTCTGTACCCATGCCCAGCGTGGTGTAACGCTTCAAATGTTCAACGCTGAGATAGCCTTCTTGATGCGCGGCTCTAATATCTTTTACCGTCACGTCATTTTGAAAATCGACGAAGGCAAATTTTTCATTTGTTTTTTCTGCTGCATTCCAGATTGGTTGGATGGCAAACTTACGGTCATCTCTGATTGCGGGAAGGTCTAGGTCTTTGAATTTCTTGAAATCTGGCAATGCCGCACGTGCAGCTTCATCACCCTCGCGGATTGCGGCAAGTAGACCGAAAGTTCCGTTAACTGCCCCTGCCCCGAAATGTGAGTTCGCAAAACCACCGGGAACAAAGGCGGCGATCTTTTCATCATATTTCGGTTTGATGCCACCGTGCGATGTGAGATGTACCGCAGGACTCCATCCACCAGACATGCCGAGAACATCGCACTCAATCGTCACAGCGTGGCGACCAGAGAGCCGAACCGCGCGCAATTGTTTTTCCCCAATCACATCCGCAATGCCGCAACTTGGAAAAATGGCGATGCCGAGTTGGGCGGCGCGGGCGAGAAGATCACCAGATAATGTGCTGCGATGTTCGGCAACCGTTACCGCCACATCATTTTCTGCGAGGTCAAAAGCTGCGGCATAAGCGCTGTCATTATTGGTCACGATAACCGCGCGTTTCTTTGGGGCCACGCTGTACCGATTGAGATAGGTGCCAAGTGCCGAGGCCAGCATCACGCCGGGGCGATCATTGTTGGCAAACACAAGCGGGCGTTCAATTGCACCCGTTGCCATGATTATGTTGGCCGCGCGCAATTGTTCGGTCATCATATGCGCCGGATGATCTTCTGGCGTGTGACTTAGGACAACAAGATTGCCGTCATAAATACCTTGCGCGGTGGTTCGTTTTAACATGCGCACTTCGGGGGATTTTTTGAGTTCAGCAAGCTGCGCATTGCGCCAACGCTCAAGCTCCACATTGCCTGATGATAATATGCTGCCTCCGAACTCAAAATCTTGTTCGGCGAGAACAACGCGGGCGCCAGAACGGGCCGCGGTTACTGCTGCGGCGAGACCAGCAGGGCCAGAGCCAATGACCAGCACATCACAAAACATATAGCGCATTTCGTATCGCGCAGTATCAACATCGGGGACAGCAGTGCCAAGGCCAGCGGCTTTGCGGATGATCGGTTCATACATCATCCAAGATTTTTTGAGCGGGCCCATGAAGGTTTTATAATAAAAGCCCGCACCGAAGATGGGCGAGAGCAGTTGGTTGACGGCCATAAGGTCAAAATTCAGGGAGGGCCACGCGTTTTGGCTTTTGGCGGTGATGCCTGATTTCAACTCGGCCGTGGTGCTGATTGTATTGGGTTCGGTGCGACCATTTAGACCTGTTGTGAACAAGGCGTTTGGTTCTTCGACGCCTGCCCCAATAATACCGCGCGGGCGGTGATATTTAAAACTCCGACCGAGCAGAGTTCTGCCACTCGCCAGCAAAGCAGACGCAAGCGTGTCGCCAGCAAAGCCGCTGACGGTTTTTCCATCAAACTGGAATGAGATTGGTTTGGTAGTGTCGATGTGTGATGGCTTGTCGATGCGTTTGAAGGCGGTCATTTTTCACCTTCCAGAATTACGTTCTTGGCTGTGTTACGATTCAATTTGAACCACTGGCGACAACCTAAAACATGTTGCCAATATTCTTGGTGCGGGCCTTTTGGATTATCAAACACAAATTTATAATCATGCCATTGCTTTAAATTGCCTGTGCCATGGGCAGGACGTGTCTTCGAAGCATCGCCACCATAACGGTATTCAGCGACGTCTCTTTCACCGCAATGGGGGCATGGAATTCTCATTGCTTATAGGCCCAATTGCCAATGCCATATTCATCCAGCTCCTTGCCTTTTTCAAAGCGATCAAGCGCGAAGCATTTGCTAAGCTCGTGTTCCTGGTCGTTTGCAATGGTGTGCGCGAATGTGGTGCCGGATGCAGGTGTGGCTTTGAAACCTTGATAGCACCAGCCACCATTCAGATAGAGGCCGTCAATCGGAGTCTTGCAGATAAAGGGCGAGCCATCAGGCGTCATGTCTTGAATGCCGCCCCAATGGCGAAGCAAGCGCATGCGCGACATGAAAGGCAGAAACGTGGTGGCACATTCCATCACGTTTTGGATGCGGTGGAATTGGCCGCGCTGTGTGTAGGTGTTGAAACCATCTATATGACCGCCAAACACCATGCCGCCCTTGTCGGACTGCGAAAGATAAAACAGTTCCGCGCCCCAAGACACCACATGATGTACGATAGGTTTTACGGGTTCGGTTACGAAGGCCTGCAGGATGTGACTTTCGACGGGTAACTTCAAACCCGCCATCGCGGCTACATGTGATGTGTGGCCCGCAACGGCTATGCCGATTTTATTCGATAGAATTTTGCCACGCGACGTTTCAACGCCGACAACTTTATCGCCATCTCTAATGATCGCGCTGACTTCGCAATTCTCTATAATGTGCACGCCCAATTGCGAAGCCGCACGGGCGTAGCCCCAAGCCACAGCATCGTGACGCACAGTTCCGGCGCGAGGCTGGTGAATTGCGCCATAGATCGGGAAGCGTGCTTCCTTGGAGTAATCGAGGTAAGGCAACTCTTTCATCACTTCGTTGCGATCAAGCAACTCAGCGTCAATGCCGCTCAGACGCATCGTGTTGCCACGCCGCGCAAAGGCATCAACCTGGCCCGGAGAAACAGCCAAAATCATTTGCCCACGGTGCGAGACCATGCAATTAAAATTCAGTTCATGGGAAAGGCCTTCCCACAATTTCATTGAGTGTTCAAAAAATTCTGTGTTGCCGCCGATCATGTAATTCGAGCGGATCAACGTGGTGTTGCGGCCCACATTGCCTGAACCGATATAGGATTTCTCGAGGACAGCGATGTTTTTAATGCCGTGGTTTTTTGCCAAGTAATAAGCGGTGGCCAACCCGTGTCCGCCGCCGCCAATAATGATCACGTCATATGATGATTTCGGTTCCGGCTTAGCCCACGCTTCTGGCCAAGGCTCGGATGGGCGCAGGGCATGCCGCGCGAGGGAAAATATGGAATAGCCTTTTGCCATAGCGGTTTAATATCTGAATGCGCCAACCAATCAAGCACCAGATTTTTCACCAACGCGTCCGCGTTCGGCCCATTCCATCGACAACCACATGAAAACTCCGAAAATCAAAAATGAGAACGAGATCGGATAAAGCGTGCCATCATACAAACGCCCCGCAAAGCCACCCAAAATCACGGCCATGAAGGATGAAATGAAGCCTGAAATGGCGGCCGCCATGCCTGCATTTTTACCCATCGGCTCTAATGCCAACGCATTGATGTTTCCAAACGTAAGCCCGCTGGCAAAGAATGACCAAGGCAAAAGAAGACCCAACATCAACAACGGTGGTTGGCCCGCATAGATAAAACACGCAATCACCATGAGCGACCAAACAACAAGAAATCCGCGCACTGCCCATTTAGATATATTGCGCATACCAATTTTTTGCACATAGTTGCCATTGAATATCATGGCAAGGGCGATTGCCACTGCAAGACCGCCGAACCAGAGCGCAAACTTATCGCCTTGCTGGTATTGATCCGCAAAGATTTACTGCGATGTGCCAAGGTAACATGTGAATGCCGAAAATATGAAACCCGATGCAAGGGTATAACCCAAACACACACGGTTGCTGAGAACCAGACTCGCACTGGCGATAAGCTCTTTCACTGAAAACTGATGTCTATTTTCTGGTGCCAGTGTTTCGGATTGGCGCAAGCCCAACCAAAGGGCAGCGATAATTGACGCGACCACAAAGCCCGCAAATATATAGCGCCAAGATGCAACATAAAGCACGAGCTGGCCAATACTAGGTGCCAGAATTGGAACCAACATAAACACCGACATCACAAAGCTCATGATCTTGGCCATGTCTGCGCCCTTGGCGCCATCACGCACCATGGCGATGGAAACGATACGAGGGCCAGCACCTCCAAAGCCTTGTAAAACGCGGCCCATAATCAACATGGTATAATTGGTTGAAACCAAGCAGACGACCGAACCGACTGCGTAAAGTGCTAGACCAATGAAAATCGCAGGCTTCCTGCCAATTGAATCTGAAAGAGGTCCAAAGATCAACTGGCCAAATGTAAGACCCACAAAAAAGAAAAGCACAATGAATTGACGGTCATTTGGATGTGCTGCACCCAACTGCGTGGCAATTTGGCCAACGGCTGGCAACATGGTGTCAATCGACATGGCCATCAAAGCAGTTAAAAACGCGATCATGGCAATGAATTCAGCGGGGCGGGTTGTTTGCATGTTTTACTTTATGAAGCGCAAGGCGCGCATGACGTCGAAAAAATTATCCGTCTCAATACGGTTGGTGCGATTGCCGATGTGTTTAACACCGGGGTAGAAAGATTTCTCATAAGCCAGATCGGGTGTCACATAAGTCATTTCTAAAGTGCACTTTGTGGGCGGCGTAATGAGGCATTGCTTCAGATCACCGAGAAGAGATTTCTCAACACCGTCCATAATCGCTTCCTGAGCAGCCGCTGGCGACATGGAAATGCTTGACGCGCCCCGGCCCGCTTTGACTGACACAAAAGAAATATTGGCATTGGCGGCTTTCACTTCTTGCATCAGGCCTTTATCGCCGCTTACTAAAACTGTGGGAACGCCGAAGGTGGCTGCAGCATTTGAGAACAGAGTAAACTCTGATGCAGGCTTGCCGTTCAGCAATATTGAATGCGTGCGCAAGTTCATCGTGTGGGCCAAACTATTTTCTTCGGAACCAACGCCTGAATGCCAACCCACCATAACCAACGCATCAAAGCTTGAATCCAGTTCCTGGATCATGCTGTAGGGATGGCCAGACCAACCGCGAATAATATTGCATTCTTTCGGCAACATCGTCGTGAGCAAATTACGCCCTGAATCATGAGCGTCTTTGATCCAAATTTCGGTTGCTCCTGCGGCCCGCGCGCCATCCACAGCAGCGATGGTTTCACGCGTCATGATTTCGCGAAATTCTTGCCAGTCGGCATGGTTTTTCTCGGCCTCGTCCCAATGGGTGATGCCCGCCACGCCTTCAATATCGACACTTATGTAAATTTTCATTTTTGCTATATTACTTTGCATGATCATCGATTCCAATAGCCGCTCCGTGCAACTCGACCCGCGTGACACGCAATTCTACGAGAACCCCTACCCCTATTATCATCGCATTCGGGCTGAAGTTCCGGTGTTTAAATGGGAGCAATATGGCCATTGGTGTTTTTCGCGCCATGAGGATGTGAACACTCTGTTGCGTGACCGCCGCTTTGGACGCCAAATTTTACATGTGGCGAGCCGTGAACAATTAGGCTGGCCAGAGCTGCCAATGCATATTGCCGCGTTTACGGCACATGAGAAACATTCGCTTTTGGAGTTGGAACCACCCGTTCATTCGCGGCTGCGCGGTCTCATAAACCGTGCGTTTTTGTCGCGCCAGGTTGAGCGTTTGCGTCCCATAATCACCAGTCTTTCCAATCGTTTAATTGATGGTTTTGAAGCGAAGGGTGAAGTGGATTTATTGGCTGCCTACGCAACGCCAATTCCGGTTATTGTGATTTGCGAATTGCTGGGTGCGCCTGTTGAAATGGCTGAGCAGTTTCTCAAATGGTCGCATGATCATGTGGCCATGTATATGGCCAAGCGCGACCGGGCAATTGAAGATGCCGCGGTTAAATCTGTTTTAGAATTCAGCGCCTATATGCATGGGCTCATCGCCGAGAAACGTAAAAAGCCCGAGGATGATTTGCTTTCTGAATTGGTGAAGGCCGAAACCGAAGGGCAAAAGCTTTCGGAAGATGAATTGGTGACGACTGCTATTTTGATTTTAAACGCGGGCCATGAAGCCACGGTGCATTCCATCGGCAATGGCGTGAAGGCCTTGTTGGAACGAGGCTTATCTGGGCCGATCACCGAGGGCCTCATAGAGGAGGTTCTGCGGTTCGATGCACCGCTGCATATGTTTACGCGTTATGCGCTGGAGGATTTGGAATATGCGGGTGTGCAGTTAAAGAAGGGCGAAACCGTGGGCCTGATATTGGGCGCTGCAAACCGAGACCCTGCTCGCTTCGACGAACCAGATATTTTCAATCCGACTCGCGATCCCAACCCCCATGTGAGCTTTGGCGCAGGCATTCACTTTTGTGTGGGCGCGCCATTGGCAAGGTTAGAGATGTTGATCGCGTTTGAGGTGTTGTTTGCACGGTTGCCGAAGCTAAGGCTGGTGGGGCAACCTAAGTATAAGGATGTCTATCACTTTCATGGGTTGGAGCAGTTGCAGGTTGCATTTTGACGCGAGTTCTAAGCCCTGTCGTTTCTTACACACTCCCTGACGTTTGTTGCCGCCTCGTTCCATTCTGTTGAGACTAAACAAGGATAAGTGAAATTTTCTCAACAAAGGCTGCCCCATGACTGATGATGTTCAAGCTGCTCCAACGGGTCGTCGTGCGCGCGGTGGTGCTGATGCGCGGCGTGCGATGCGCGGATCAACCGAGGTCAAACAAGCTGGTTATATTCGCCGCAAGATGAAGCCATATGAGCCATTCGCGGACGAGCAGCTTGAGCTGATTGAACACAATGCTGAAACTGTTTTGCACGAAACCGGCATTGATTTTTATGATGATCTCGAAGCAGTGCAAATGTGGAAAGATGCTGGCGCCGACGCTAAGCTTTCTGACACGGATCCGCTGCGTTACCGCATTCGCTTTCCGCGTGGCCTTGTTCGCTCACTCATTAAAACCGCGCCGCGTGAATATACGCAATTCGCACGTAACCCAGCCAATAATGTTATCATCGGCGGCAACAACACGGTGTTCGCTCCCGTATACGGCCCTCCGTTTATTCGTAATCTTGATGAGGGCCGCAGATACGCGACAATCGAAGATTTCCGCAATTTTGCTAAACTGGTTTATATGTGCCCCAGTTTGCACCATGCGGGTGGCACTTTGTGCGAGCCTGTGGATATTCCGGTGGCCAAGCGCCATTTGGACATGATCTATTCTCATATCAAATATTCCGACAAACCGTTCATGGCCTCTGTGACTGCAGGCGAACGGTCAGATGACTCCGTTAAAATGGCGGAGCTGGTTTTCGGCAAAGATTTTGTTGACCAAAACTGCGTGATGACATCGCTGATTAACGCCAACTCGCCCATGGTCTGGGACGGCGTGATGTTGGGCGCGCTGAAGGTTTTGGCACGCGCCAATCAGGCATGTGTGATTTCGCCTTTCATCGTGGCGGGCGCCATGTCGCCTGTCACATCAGTTGGCACACTCACTCAGATTTTGGCCGAAGCGTCCGTGGGCATCGCTTTCACCCAGCTTTGTCGCAAGGGTGCGCCAGTGGTGTTTGGAACTTTCGCATCTTCCATGTCGATGCAATCAGGTGCGCCCACATTCGGCACGCCCGAGCCTGCGCTGGTTCTTTTCGGTGCGGCCCAGCTTGCAAGGCGCATGGGTGTGCCTTTCCGTTCTGGCGGCGCATTGTGCGGTTCGAAAGTGCCTGATGCGCAAGCTGCTTATGAAAGCGCCAACACGCTGTGGCCCACGCTCATGGGCGGTGTGAACTTCTGTTTGCACTCGGCAGGTTGGCTGGAAGGAGGGCTTTCATCAGGCTATGAAAAGTTGATTATAGACGCAGACCAGTTGACCATGTTCCAAGCTTTCGCTGAGGGTTTAGACTTCTCTGAAAATGGCCAGGCCATGGATGCCATTCGTGAAGTGGGGCCGGGTGCGCATTATCTGGGTTGCAATCACACACAAGCAAATTTCCAAACCGCGTTCTGGCGTTCAAGTCTGGCGGATAATAACTCGTTCGAGCAATGGCATGAAGATGGCCAGAAAGACATTGTGGTTCGCGCCAATGCAAAGTGGAAGCAGATGCTGGCCGACTATGTGGCCCCGCCACTGGACGAAGGCATCGACGAACAACTGCAAGCCTTCATGGCCAAGCGCAAGGAAGTTTTGCCAGACAATGTGAGTTAAGTTTCCGGTTTCACATCCGGCTTCTTATCCGTCAGCGCAAACAGCATCACACCTGCAATCACCATTAAAGCGCCAATGGCGTCAGCGATTGTAAACTGCTCGCCCAAAATCCACACCGCCAATGAGATCGTGATCAATGGTGAGATCGTTGCGATCATCGACGTCGACTGCGGGCTGATGCGGGCGAGGCCTGCGTTGACGAGGAATGATGGTAAAACGGTTGCGAAAATTGCGGTGCCAGCGGCCAACCAGAAAAAGCGTGGGCTCGATGAAAAATCAAAGCTGCGACTGAAGATCACATAATGCGCAATGCAGGCCACAGCTGAACCTGTGAGCGCTATTGATGTGAACAATGCGCTGCCCATCACGGTGATGAACCCTTTGGCGAGCAATTGGTAGAGTGCGAAAGTTACAGCACAACCTAACACCAATGCCGTGCCGATCCACACATCTTGTCCACCAGTTGGAAGAGCACTAAGGAACACCACAACCAAGCCAGCGTATGTGATGGTTGCGGCTAAGACACCCATCCAGGTGATGCGGGCATTAAAAAACATCCAGCCCAGAAACATGACGAAAATAGGATAGGTGAAAAGCACCAGCCGTTCGAGTTGAGCGGTGATGTAGCTGAGGCCTTCGAAATCGAGCAACGAGGAAACATAATAACCGATGAACCCTGTGGCCAGCGCTTGGAAAGTGATTTTCAAACTCGGAAGCGCTTTGCCTTCGCGGCGCAACTTCACAACCGTGTAAATGCCCACAGCTAAAAAAAATGGCAAAGCCACAACATTGCGCAACGCCAACATCAAGGCTGGATTCACTTGCTCCATATAGGCCAGCTTGATAAAAATCGCTTTGGTTGAAAATAGAGCAGCCCCTGCCGCCGCCAGTGCAAAGCCCATAAGTCGAGAGTGGTTCATTAACTTGACTTAGAGCAGGCGCATTGATTTGTCGCGTTTTCCATCATGCAACCAGCGCATGGGACGAAAGCAAATCCGCCCTATATCAAATTTGCGTTGGTGATTTCTTTTAAAAGTTTGGCTTTAATGGTTGCTCCGTAAACATCGTAATCGTTGGCGGCAATCACAAAGTGCCCATCGCCGCCGATCACTGATTGCGCCATATATTCAGCCACATCTTTAACCTCGTTCACAATGGCGAGGCCGTTAATGGTTATTCCGTCGGCCACCAATGCGTCTCGGGCGGTGGCAATATCCGCTCCGGTGTTTCGCACGCCATCGGATGAAACATCTACCACACGTCTGATTGCGCGGGGCGCTGTTCCCAATAAGCTCTTGGCAAACAATAGGGCTGAACCTGTGGCTGTGGTGCCGCGATAAATATTTCTTGGAATCCGGAGAAGTGTATCTGCAACCTCTGCGGCATCTGATGGTTTGGTGATCAGTTTCCACGGCACGATCACAAACTGGCTTTCAGGGTCAGACCAGAGGAAAACAGAAATTGCAATTTTTTTGTTCGGGCCTCTGCTGATGGCTTCGAAAGTTTTTGGATCAAGAAGTGCTTGGCCGGTTCCGCGCAACTGCAATTGAAACTCGGTGGCATCAACACTGTAAGAACAGTCAATAGCCAGAACCAGAGCAAGGTCAACTTGGGTGGCGGCAATAACTTTTTGCGGACACAGCGTTGCTCCAAGCAATCCCAAAATCTGTCTTCTTGTTTTTCTGAAAGCCGACATGTACCAAGACTATGGCAAAGGCAATGGAGCGGCAAGCGATCACTTGACGGAGGCGTTATATCGGCTCAAATATAGTTCATGCCTTCCACGCTAATTGATCCTTTCGGCCGCCATGTTTCTTATCTTCGCGTATCCGTAACGGACCGCTGCGATTTTCGCTGTGTTTATTGCATGGCCGAGAACATGACATTTTTACCACGGCAAGATTTGTTGACGTTGGAAGAACTTGACCGCGTTTGTTCGGCGTTCATTGCGCAAGGTGTTGGAAAGTTGCGATTGACTGGTGGTGAGCCGCTCGTGCGCAAAGGCATTATGACTTTAGTGGAAAGTCTTTCGCGGCATTTGAAATCTGGCGCGCTCGAAGAATTAACGCTGACGACCAATGGCAGTCAGTTGGCCAAACACGCCAAAGAACTAGCGCAGCATGGCGTGAAGCGCATCAACGTTTCAGTCGATACGCTGGACGCTGTTAAATTTCGTCAGATCACGCGCTGGGGCGAATTGCCCAAAGTTCTTGACGGCATCAAGGCTGCACAGGATGCTGGCATTCATGTGAAGATCAACGCTGTAGCATTAAAAGGTGTTAACGAACTCGAGATTCCTTCCATGGTGCGTTGGTGCCATGAACAGAAAACAGATCTGACATTAATTGAAACAATGCCACTCGGTGACATTGATGGTGATCGCACTGATCAATATTTGCCGTTGTCGAAGGTGCGTGCGCAATTGATGGATCAGTTTACGTTAGAAGATATTGCTTACAAAACGGGCGGCCCGGCCCGTTATGTGCGCGTTAAAGAAACTGGCGGGCGGATTGGTTTTATAACGCCGCTAACACATAATTTCTGCGAAAGCTGCAACCGTGTGCGTCTGACATGTACAGGCACTTTGTTCATGTGCTTAGGCCAAGAGGATGCTGCGGATTTACGCAAACCGCTGCGTGCTTCTGAAGGCGATGAGCTTTTACAACAAGCCATTACCGAAGCAATTTCACGCAAGCCCAAGGGCCATGATTTTATAATTGATCGCAATCACAATAAACCAGCTTTGTCACGTCACATGAGTGTGACGGGTGGGTGAATAATCCGACTTACTGAAGCGTACGTTTAGAAATAGTCCATTCAGTGACTTGGAGATTTTATGAAAGCTCAACTCTTAAGTCTGTCCACCGCTGTTCCTCCTTATATCCTTGAGACACGCGCCATCGCCGAGCAGGCGGCCAAGACGTTTAGCAGCATGGGCAATGCATTAAGCAGGTTGCTTCCCATCTATATGCATAGTGAGATTGACACGCGCCATTCGGTCTGTCCGATGGAATGGTTTTTAGAACCGCGCGGCTGGCCCGAACGCACTTCGAAATTTATGGAGGGGGCTAAGGCCCTGTTCAGAGAAGCGGCGACAAAGGCATTAGTTGAGGCCAATTTAAAAGCCAGCGACATTGACGCAATTGTGACTGTGTCATCAACAGGCATCGCCACGCCATCTATTGAAGCGCATATGCTCGTGGAGATGGGATTTCGCGTTGATGTGCAGCGTGTGCCAGTGTTTGGGCTTGGTTGTGCGGGCGGAATGTCGGGGCTTTCGCTGGCCGCACGTTTGGCAGTGGCTCAACCAGGCAAGAATATTTTGATTGTGGTCATTGAGATTTGCACTTTGGCATTTCGCTTAGATGAAATGACAAAGGCCAATATTGTGGCGACAGCAATTTTTGCCGATGGTGCGGCGGCAGCGGTTTTGCGCGCAAGCGAAGACTACGGCCTTGGTGCGGTCGAATTTGCGGGCGAACATACATGGCCAAACACGATTGATGTGATGGGCTGGCGGGTTGACCCCGAAGGATTTGGCGCAATTTTCTCACGCGATATTCCTGATCTGACCTCAATTCATTTGCGCCCGGCAGCAGACGCATTTTTGGCACGGCATGGTTTGACACGACAGGACATGGATCAATTTAGTTTTCATCCGGGTGGGGCAAAGGTGATTGCCGCGTTGGAGCCAGCTTTTGAATTGGAGGCTGGATGCCTCGTAAACGAGCGCGCAATCCTCAAAAAATTTGGCAATATGTCAGCACCTACAGTTCTATTTGTATTGCAAGAAGCTTTGAAACAAAAGCCTTCAGGCCGTCGCTTTCTTGGGGCACTGGGCCCCGGTTTTACGGCAAGCTTCATGACGATGGTGCATGGATGAATTGGGCTATCGTTATACTGGCTTTTGTAACTTTGCAGCGTTTGGGCGAATTGGTTTTGGCCAAGCGAAACACAGCGCGTCTGCTGGCAGCGGGTGGCTATGAAGTTGGAGCCAAGCATTATCCCATCATCGTTATCTTTCATACGGCTTGGCTTTTAGGGCTGTGGTGGTTGGCCACTAGTCAATCTGTGAGTTGGTTTTTGATCGGCCTGTTTGCGGTTTTGCAGGGGTTACGTGTGTGGGTGATTGTCACTTTGGGTTCACGCTGGACGACACGCATCATACGTGTTCCGGGTGAAACTTTGGTGGCGCGTGGGCCATTTCGATTTATCAATCATCCAAACTACGCTGTGGTGATCGCCGAGATTTTTGTTTTGCCACTCGCTTTCGGCTTGGTCTGGTTTTCAATTGTCAGTGGTCTGATCAATATCTGCATTCTTGCTTGGCGCATTCGCATTGAGAATACTGCGCTAAAAGCAGTTCGGCTTTAATTTTTGTGCTTCATGTTGGCCATGCCGTCTGTCTTGTTAACAATGGCATCGACCGACATTTTGCCAGATATTTTGAACATCAATTCAAGTGGCACGTGATCACCGATTTTAAGCGGCGCTTTGAGTCCGACCAACATGATATGCATACGGCCTGGCAGAATGTCGATTGTTTCACCAGCTGGAATTTCAAGCTGATCCAACATTTTCATTTTCATCACGCCATTTTCGTCTTTCGATTCATGCAACATTGCGCTTGTCGCAATGTAGGTGGAAATGCTGATGAGATTGTCTTTCTGTTTACCCATATTCATAACGGACATATAGACAGCGCCAGTTTTGCTTCGAGCCGTGGGCGAAGGCGCGGCGATGGCATTCGTGATCATAATATCTTGAGCGATAGCATGTCCGCTAAACAACGCCACAAAAGCTAAAGTAATGTAAAAAACTAAATTCTTCATATGTATAGTTTTTCACGAACGGTAATTTTTCGCAAGGCACCGTGACAATTGATACATATGCGACCAGTCCGTGCAATTTCCTATTTTGGTGGCCCTTTCGTTTCGTGGTGTTCCACGGCATTTATCGATTCAGAGAGGAAGCCCATGACCCACCAAACGCCAACTGAACGTACCCGTGTTAAGCGTCTGAACAAGCGTGCCCATTATGATGAGGCCACGATCCACCCTATTTTGGATGCGCAACCAATGTGCACCGTGGGTTATATATTTAATGGCACCCCTTATGTTACGCCCACACTGCAATGGCGCGAGGGTAATCATATCTATTGGCATGGATCATCAGCCAGCCGCATGTTGGAGGCCTCGAAAGATGCTGAGGTTTGTGTGAACGTGACGATTTTCGATGGCATGGTTATGGCGCGGTCGGGGTTTAATCATTCGTGTAACTATCGTTCGGTGATGGCTTTTGGAACGGCACATAAAGTGATCGATGCTGATGAAAAAGAAATGCGACTTCGGAATTTTATGGAGCAACTTTACCCCGGCCGCTGGGATATTTTGCGCAAGATAACTTCGAAAGAATTGAAGGCCACCATGATGTTAGGCATGGAACTGAATGAAGTGTCAGCAAAAGTGAGAAACGGACCACCGGGCGATGATGAGGAAGATTATGCTTTGCCAATTTGGGCAGGGGTTATTCCCATGGTGACGACAATGTTGAAACCAATCGACGATCCACGTTTAATCGAGGGGCACATGCCGCCAGCCCATGTTACGGATTTCAAGATTGGGTAGCTAAACGTGGTCGCGCACTTCGACATACGCGATCAATCCTGCTTCATTAAATGTCGTAACTTGCGTTCCCGCGCGTTTAAATGGAATTCCCGTTTTGCTGCTGGTAGCCCTCAACTGCCAATCTGAGCTGAAAGTGTTCAACCCGATGGACTTGATGTTAGTGTCGTCGGAAATTTGATCCGCGAATTCTGAAAAATAGATTTTGAAAGTCGCTATGATATTTGCGCGTCCAGACTTTCTGTTGTTCAATCCAGTCGATACATAAACCGCATCCTCGGCAAACATGGCTTCAACCGATTTAAGATCAAATGCGTTTAACTCTCTGAAATAGAGTCGTAATTTCTCTTCAAGTTCATTCACCCAATGCACCTATAATCCGCACCCAACTTCTGATCCCGCGCCGAAAACTTGAGACATTATACTTTTCATTTGGGCTGTGGATGGCGTCATCGTTCAAGCCAAAACCGACCAACACCGAGTCCATTCCAAGAATATCTTTGAAGCTGCGCACAATCGGAATCGAACCGCCTGACCCCATCAAGACAGCTTCTCTTTTGAACTCGGCTTTTAAGGCAGTTGATGATTTTTGGATGAACTTATTTGTCTCTGAAATTTCAGACGCCGGGCTTCCTCCACCATGACCGGAGAATGTGATGACAGCATCTTTAGGCATTTGCTTTTTTGCAAAGCGTTGGAAGGCAGCCAAAACTGCTTTAGGATTTTGTTTGCCGACCAATCGGAAGGTGAGTTTGGCATGGGCTTTGGACGGGATCACCGTCTTACCACCTGCCCCAGTGTAACCGCCCCAAATGCCGTTCACCTCGGCAGTCGGACGCGACCAAATGAGTTCAATGACACTGCGGCCTTTTTCACCCGCTGCTGATTTCAAACCGACTGAGCCTAGAAACTTCTTCTCGGAGAATTTGAGCGAAGCCCATTGCTTCTTCACGGCTTTGGGAAGCTCTGAAACACCGACGTAAAAACCTGGAATGGCAACACGGCCATTTTTATCGTGAAGTGCCGCAATCAACTTCGACATCGCCCTAATCGGATTCATAGCGGCACCGCCATACATGCCAGAATGCAAATCAATTGATGGTGATGTGATAGTAATTTCTTCATGCACTAATCCGCGCAGCCTTGTGGTGATAGCTGGAGTTTTTTCATCCCACATATTGGTGTCGCAGACGAATGCCACATCGCAAGAGAGTTCGGCTTTGTTGGCTTTGAGGAAGGGAATCAATGATGGCGAACCAGACTCTTCTTCGCCTTCGATCAGGAAAGTAGCGTTGATCGGCATCGACCCAGTGGTGGTAATCCAAGCGCGGGCAGCTTCCACAAAGGTCATCAATTGGCCTTTATCGTCCGCCGTGCCGCGCCCATAGATGCGCTCCACACCGTCTTTATCCTTTTTAAGTGTCGGCTCGAATGGCTTGGTGTGCCAGAGTTCAACCGGGTCAAAAGGCTGCACATCATAATGCCCATAGAACAATACGCGGGGCGTTTTGACTGTGACGGTTTTGGATTTGTAATGCGCCACGATCATGGGGTGGCCACCAGTTGGCCGCGCGGCTGCATCAAACCCCATGGCCTTTAATTCGGCCACCAAAACATCAGCCGCTTTGGCACAATCTTGTTTGTATGCCGGATCAGTCGAGATAGACGGGATGCGCAGCAATGTGAACAGCCTGTCCATGCTGGCTTTGAAGCTATCCTCGGCTGTGGTCAAAACTTTGTCGACACTCATTTGTGATCTCCATTGGCAATTTCATTGATCAGGCGCGCCCAACTGCGCATGCCTTTGTGATAGCTTTCAACATCATATTTTTCGTTGGGGCTGTGCACGTGGTCATCACCTCGGCCAAAGCCAATCATTAAACAATCCAACCCTAAGTGTTCCCTGAAACTTTGCACCACGGGGATAGACCCGCCTATCCCAATCATTGCGGCTGGTTTGCCCCACTCCGCTTCAAGCGCGTGGCTTGCAGCATTAACCCAACGGCTGTTTTCTGAAACACTTATGCCGCTGCTGTCGCCGCCCTGATCAGCGAACTTGATCTTACAATTATCCGGCAATTGCGCGCGCATATATTTGCGAAACGCCGCATGAATTTTTTTCGGACTTTGGCCTTCGACCAAACGGAAGGTGAGTTTTGCTGTGGCGGTTGAAGGCAACACGGTTTTTGCCCCCGCTCCGCGATAGCCACCATAAATACCGTTCACTTCAGCAGTAGGTCTGGCCCAAAGCTGTTCTAGCAATGTGAAGCCCTTTTCGCCTGACGGATGTTTCAATCCAACAGACCCCATGAATTCAGATTTGTTGAACTTCAACTTCTGCCATTGTTCTTTTCGGGCGGCGGACACGGCTTTCACACCATCATAAAATCCAGGAATTGTGATGCGACCGTTTTTATCGTGCAGGCTGGCCAGCAATTTGGCCAAGACCTTGATCGGGTTCACTGCTGGCCCACCATAATAGCCAGAATGCAAGTCAATGCGCGGGCCTTGAATTTCAATTTCCTCGGCAATGCAGCCGCGCAGAGATGTGGTGATAGCGGGCGTTTCATTGTCCCACATTCCAGTGTCGCAGATGAAAACAATATCGGCACTAAACAGTTCTGGGTTCTTGGCCAAAAAGCGATCGAGGTGGCTGGTGTCGCCCTCTTCATCACCTTCAAGCAAAACTGTGAGATTGAAGGGCAGATCACCATTAGCCTTTATCCAAGCCTTACTGGCTTCCAAAAAGGTCAGAAGTTGACCCTTATCGTCAGCAGCACCACGGGCAAAGAATGCTTCTTGCCCTCGCTTGCCTTTGCGCTGTTCTGGCTCAAAGGGCGGACTGGCCCACAGGTCGAAAGGTTCTGCAGGCTGCACATCGTAATGACCATAAAACAAAATATTCGGCCTGCCCGCTTTCTGTTTAGATTTGCCAATGACCACAGGTTGACCTGTGGTTTCATGTTGGCTGGTCTCAAGCCCAAGGCTCCGAAGATAGGTCTCCAGCCAGCCAGCAGCTTTGCGACATTCGGCATGATAGGCCGGATCTGTGCCCACGCTAGCAAAACGCAGAAGTTCAAACAAAGTGTCGCTACTGTGCTTGAAATCAGCGTCAATCAGGTTCAGGACGGGTTGAAGTTCTTGCATGATATTGGCGAATCCATCAGTGTTCCAAACAGTTTAGCTCAGTCAAGGGCGAAACACCAAAACGGCCTCATATGACAATAGAAACGCCAGCTCCCGCACCTGCGCACGGCTTTGTTTTAGCCCGTGATAGTTTGCTTGCGCATGCACCAGCGTCCAGGCTTCGGCGAATCCGCCGTAAGGGCTATCAGCGCTACCGCCTTTTAATTTCCAATATTGATCTTTCATTATTGTGGAAGCGCCGTTGGTTCATCATCACAATGCTGGTCGGTTTTTTATTGATGAATTTTCCCGCACCTGCTGGGCTGTCACAACAGGGCCTGATTGTTCTTGCCATGTCGGTCATGGCCACAATGTTGTTTATCAGCGAGGCTGTGCCGCTGCCCACAGTGCCGCTGTTAATTATCGTTGGTGAAGTCGTTCTGTTAAAAGTTGACCCTACTAAAGTAGCACAGAGTTTGATGACAGATTCTGTTCTCTTCATCATGGGATCGCTGATGCTTGCGGTGGCTGTTGTAAAGCAGCGGCTCGACAAGCGCATCGCTTGGTGGATTGTGCGCATGACGGGCACGAACGTCTATTGGATTAGTTTCGGCATCACCACTGTGTGCGGATTGTTGGCAGCGTTTATCGGTGAACACACAGTTGCCGCCATGATGTTGCCTGTGGGTGTAACGCTCATCACGCTCACCTCGAATGACCCGAAGAAAGTTCATAATCTTGCGGCAGTGATTTTGTTTTCAATTTCTTATGGCTGTTCAATTGCAGGTGTTGCCACGCCGTCGGGTGGCGCGCGCAACGCCATCATGATCAGCTATTGGAAAGACTTTTTTTACAACCCATCCGATCCCGCCACCAATCGTTATCTCATGGATTATTTGCATTGGGCAATTTATGCATTTCCAATGTTTATTGCACGGTTGCCAATTGTAGCCTTTCTTTTGGTGTTCACTTTCAAGCCCGAAACAATTGACATGTCGCGCGCCATCAGCCGTTTGCGCACGCAGGTTTCAATGCAAGGCCCCATGCGTGGTTCAGAGTGGATGACGATCATCATCTTTGCTGTAACAATTGTTTGCTGGGTGCTGTTTTCGGCCCAGTTGGGTTTGGGTGTCATTGCAATTGCAGGAACGGCGGCGTTTCTAATTTTTGGGCTCGTGCGCTGGGAAGATATAAATGCGGGCGTCAACTGGGGCGTCGTGTTGCTTTATGCAGCGGCCATCTCACTGGGCGTTGAAATGAAATCAACGGGTGCCGCAGAATGGGTGGCATCAAATGTGATCAACGGAATGGCCGCTATTGGGGCGGGCAGCGATTTTGGATTTAATGTGGCAATATCGCTTTTGACCATTGGAGTTTCCAACACCATGACGGCAGGTGCTGCTGTTGCCGTGCTAACACCCATCGTTTTGAAGACGGCAGTTGCAGCGGGTGAAGACCCGTTGAGAGCGGGCTTCCTCACCGCCATCTCCTCGGCCTTTGGTTACCTAACACCGGCAGCACAGCCCGCATTCACAATCATCTATGCGTCGGGCTATCTCAAAGGATCAGATTTCTTTAAGATTGGAATTCGCATGATGTTTATATCCATCGTGGTTTTGCTTTTAACGGCAACTTTCTATTGGCCGTTGCTGCCACACTGATTGAACGGAGAGTTATGGCTTTAAGTTTGTTCAAACGCACGCAACTTTCAGATCGCCAAGAGGCAGCGGTGCAAAAAACGTTGTCGAATTTGCGCGGACAAAGGCGCAATCGCTTTCGCATATTGGCGTGCATTGATGGCGAGGATGAATCCTTCGTTACTGTTCGCGCGGCGGCCAAGTTAGCGGCCACAGATGATAGCGATATCATCGTTCTCTATGTTCGACCCATTGATCAGGGCCTACATTCAGGTGGATTGCAAGTGCGCCTTGCACGGCAAAACATGATGGATGCGGGGTTTGAATTACCCGGTGTATCTTATCTCAAACGCGCACTTGGTGTTTTGAAAGAAGAAGGCATTGACGCCGAAAATTGGCCGCGCCTTGTTGAACATCAAGATGCGTGGGGTGACCCCGCTGGTGATAACAAAGCTGAATATCGTAGCCCCGAAGGCCGCAGTGTTGTTTTGAAGTTGAAGACAGCGCCTGATGTAGCCGTTGGAATTCTTGATCAGTATGAATTAGGCCCATACAATCTGATGATCGTCGGCGAACCTTCGCGCTGGCGCAGCGAGTTTAAGGCGTTCTTTGATGCAGGCATAGTGCAGACGGTAACCAACATGGCGCCTTGCTCTGTGTTGGTGGCCAGGCCCTCGCGCGGGCGTACGGGGTTTTTTATCTGTACTGACGGCACATCTAGGTCAATGCAAGCTGTCCGGCGCGCTGCGGTTTTGGCGCATGTGATGAATGAACCGATTACGTTGTTTTCCGTCGCACCAGACGAGAGTGCACAACCCGCTGCAGAAGAGGCCGTAGCAAATGCGCGAGCGCTTTTGAAGGCCATGAAAATTCCGGTAGCTGATACAAAAACAGCAGTGGGCGCTGCTGCTTTGGAAATCGTTGAAGCGGGTTCCCACTATGGTGTCATCGTGGTATCAGATGAAGGACGCAGTCGGATGCAGCGCCTGATCAAAGGTTCAATTGCTTCAGATGTTGTGCGCCAAGCCCGCACAAGCGTTTTGGATGTGAGGTAAAAACCTTAAGCGTCTGGCTCTTCCGTTGAATCGAGATATTCGTTCAAATGCTCGAGATTTTCAAAACGCATCCAGCCTTCATCGGTTTCAGCTTCAACCGTTTCATCGGATAGAATGCGCGCTGGGCGACCGCGGATAATTTTTTCTTCAACAACAAATAGACTTGGATCAGCGTCCACCACTTCATCTTCTGCTTCGGCTGCAACGGCAGGTGTTGGCGCTTCGACATGCACTGGTTCAACATGCGGTTCTGGCGTTGAGATGTTATCCATTCCCCCAAGCGCCTTCTTGATGTCGGCTTTTGCCTCGTCCAAAGCGGCAATGGTGTCAGCGACACTCGACTTTGGAGCTTCAGCCACAATCGCTGCTGTGGCAGCCACGGCGGCCGTTGCACCAACAGCCTTGCGGCCAAAACCTGCCGGAATTTGCACAGCTGTTGTTTCAACAATTGCAGGCATAGAAGTGACGGCAATTTCAGCGTCGCGGTTATGGGGCAATTTGCGCGATGCCTTCAACGCGTCGATCACGCCACCAATGCCTAAACTCAATATACCTCCAACTAAAAGGATAGCCGCTGTATCTAACTTTACGCCCCAAACATCCATGCGGCCCGGTGACAATACGGACATTAAGCCCAAAGCAATGCCCGCAGCAGCCAATAATATGCCCAGAATCCACATTAGTTTCGACATTGCATTTCCCCTCAAAACCGAATCAAACGGTCAAACTTTCAATTTTTGATTGAAGCCTGACTCTCGTTAACATTTTGTGAAGCATAAACTGAACAATTTCAAGCTTCGAATATGATTTTTGGGGCGGGCTTCTGGCCTTTCCCGCCCTCTAAAGAGGCCCAAATCTGTTTGGCGATGCTCACATAAGTGGCTGTGTGGGGCGAATTTGGTTGGCTGACAACAATCGGTTCGCCAGAATCCGAGCGCTGGCGTAGTTCCAAATCCAGCGGAATTTCACCTAAAAATGGCAAGTCCAGTCTTGTGGCTTCAGCGCGGGCACCGCCGTGCGAGAATATCTCGTGGCGCTTGCCGCAGCCATCACAAATGAAATAGCTCATATTCTCGATGATGCCGAGCAAGGGCACATTGACCTTTTTGAACATGTTGATGCCTTTACGTGCATCAAGAAGTGCTAAGTCTTGCGGTGTGGAAACAATCACGGCACCTGATAACGGTGTTTGCTGTGCAATGGTCAATTGGCTGTCGCCTGTGCCCGGGGGCATGTCAATCACCATCACATCTGTTTCAGACCAAGCGACCTCGCGCAATAATTGCGTGAGCGCCGACATAACCATTGGCCCGCGCCAGATCATCGGTGTGTCTTCATCCACCAAAAACCCAATTGAAGCCACTTCAACGCCAAAGCGCGACATCGGCTTCATGCGTTTGCCTTCTGCGTCGCTGGCCTCGGGCTTACCGCTGATGCCAAAAAGTTTTGGCATGGAAGGGCCGTAAACATCTGCATCCAAAACAGCAACGCGGAGACCGAGAGATTTCAACGCCAGCGCCAAATTGATCGCAGTCGTAGATTTGCCAACCCCACCCTTGCCCGACGCAACAGCGATTAAATGCTTCACGCCCGGAATGCCGTTACGCAAGGCCTGTGATGAGCTGACCTTTGGACCGGGCTCGCGGCTTGCTGCTCGTTCGGCCGTTAAAGCAACAATAGCCTTGGTCACTCCTGGAATTGCACTCACTGCTTTTTGGACAAACGCCTGAAGCTGTTCCATGCTCTTCATGTGTTGCGGATCGGCATTCAACGCAAACATCACTTGGCCATTGCTAATTGCAATCTCAGACACAAGCCCTGCCCCGACAATATTGCCGCGCCCATCGGGGGCCGCAATGCGTTTCAATTCGGCGAGAACGTGTTCTTTGGTAACTTCAGTCATTATGGTTTCCGATTGATAAACGTGGACAAAACAAAGCTATAGTTGGTTTCACATCGGCCTGCTAGCTCAACCTAAATTTTGACAACCTTGTCAAAATTCGGAAAAGTTGATCGTCAACCGCGACTTAGAGCGAGAATGACTTTTCTATGAAACCCATTCCGCATAAGTGACCCGAAAAATTGTATCAATCTTTACCCTTCTTGCACATCGCCCATTAGCGATTTTTCGCTAAGATAAAATTTGAATTTATTCGGGGATCATCAGCCAATGACGGTTGAAGCGACTTTAGAGAGCAGCAACGACCGACAGAATTTTCATTTTGTGGAAATACCTGTTGCTATCAAAAGCGCCATCGCCTCGCAGTTTGAAGATTCACTACCGCGCGAATCTACGGTTCTGTGGCAGCGCGACCTCCTTGAAATATTTTTGCGCAATCAGTTAAAACTGGCTCCTGCCATGCCAATTTTGACACTGATGTTTGGCATTACTGCGATGAGTTGGGTGCCGATGATCACTGCCATTTCGTGGTTGATTGCGGCCCTTGGATGCAACGCCATTCAGCTCTTTTTATGCCGGCTTTATTTTAAGCAAAAGCGCAGCGAGGCTGAATGCTATGATTGGATTGGCATGATCTCGGCCTCGGAACTTTTGCAAGGCACATGCTGGATCATTCCACTATTTCTTTTCTGGCCACACTCCAACACGCTGCAAGGCGAGTTTATTATTTCTGCAATTATGGTCGTAAGCGCTGTCCGGTTCTTGCTGGTCAATAACTTCATGCCGGTTCTAATCGCAGGCACCTGTGTCATGACCATCGGCGTAGCCTATCGTTGTGCGTTGGAGCCCAGTTCAATTTATATCGCTCTCACGGGACTGATCATCACACTTGAAGCATTCTTCCTTTTTATTGCGCGCCAATTGCAGGAAACTGCACGGGATATGATCATCTTTCGCAAGCAAAAAGATGTATTAATCAGCGAGTTGAAATTGGAGCGCGACCGCGCTGAAAATGAGAAACAAAAAGCTGAAGCGGCAAACGTCGCAAAGTCATCCTTCTTGGCTAATATGAGCCATGAACTGCGCACACCCCTCAATGCCATCCTTGGTTTTTCCGAAATTCTGGAGCGCGAATTGTTTGGTCCCTTGGCTAACTCAACCTACAAAGACTATGCAGGCGACATCCATAATTCTGGCCAATATCTGATGGGTCTGATCAATGATATCCTTGATATTTCGCGCATTGAAGCCGGACGCCGCGATATCCGCGAAGAGCCATTCCAGATTTTAGAAGCAATGGAACATGCTGCGCGTCTCACTGAAATTGCCGCAGCAGAAAAAGAAATAACAGTTGCTTTTGATATTCAACCGGGCACCCCAAAAGTTATGTGTGACGTGCGGGCGGTTAATCAGGTTTTGATCAACCTTCTGACCAATGCCATTAAGTTTACACCAAAGGGTGGGATGGTTACAATGTTTGCTGAGCGTACGGCGCAAGGCACGGTCGAGCTTCGTGTCAAAGATAACGGGCCGGGCATTCCGCAAGACGAAATTGCGGTGTCGCTTACAGCGTTTTCGCGCGGCAGTTTGGCAACCAAGAAAGCAATTGATGGCGCAGGGCTTGGCCTTTCAATTGTCAAAGGCATCATGGAACTTCATGGCGGCCATGTTACCATCAAAAGTCAATTGGGCCGTGGCACGGAATTAATCTGCACATTCCCAGCTAAGCGGGTTCTTTCTGGGCCGCGCGGCGAGATTATGTCTGGGCCAACAATTCAATCTGAATCACATCGCCAGTTGATAAATTTTACGGCGTAGTTATTTCTTGTTCGCAACACCAGCGCTTGCAAAAGTGGCCATGTTATTATGACAATTAACAGCTGCCTTAACGATGCCCGCCGCCAATGCAGCGCCCGAGCCCTCGCCCAACCGCATTCCTAAATCCAACACTGGCGTCTTACCAATTTTCTCTAGCAATTTGCGGTGCGCAGGTTCAGCTGAACAATGCGCCGCCATGCAATGATCAAGTGCATGCGGATCAAGCTTGTATAAAACAGCAGCGGCAGCCGTTGCCACATAGCCATCAATCAAAACAGGCACACGCTCCATACGCGCCGCTAAAATGGCGCCAGCCATCGCCGCCAATTCACGTCCACCCAATCGGCGCAACAATTCCAACGGATCACTCAGATGTGCTTTGTGCAATTCAACTGCGCGGCGGATTGCATCTGCTTTGCGTTTAACACCTTCAGCATCAACACCTGTTCCCGGCCCCACCCAATCTTCAGGCGCACCACCAAACAGGCCATAAGCCAAGGCCGCAGCAATCGTCGTATTACCAATGCCCATTTCACCGATGCACAATAGATCGCAACCGCCTGCAATAGCCTCCATGCCGTAAGCAAAAGTCGCGGCGCAGTCCTTTTCGCTTAGCGCTGGTTCCTGCGTAATGTCGCCCGTCGGTTGCTCCAAAGCCAGTTCAAAAACTTTCAGGCCAAGATCAAACGTCTTGCAAATCTGATTAACAGCAGCGCCACCACTTTGAAAATTTGCCACCATTTGCGCTGTCACAGCCTGCGGATAGGCCGCAACATTTTGCGCCACCACGCCGTGATTGCCCGCAAACACCGCAACCACGATGCGTTCGGCGCGCGGTGGATAGTCAGCTTGCCAAGTTGTCACCCACTCGGAAATGCTTTCAAGTTGCCCCAGTGCGCCGGGCGGCTTGGTCAATTGCGCTTCATGGGTCTTGGCCAAGCCAGCGTTTTCCAAATCAGCCTGCGGCATTTTTTTGAGCAATGCCCGAATATCATCAAATGGCAGGCCAGAGGTCATTTCAGTGTCTTTCCTTTTAGATCATAAGCCTGCTAAAGCAGCTGGGCGTCTCTAACACTTCATAGTCACGAGTCACATTTTTAATTATTCATGAGCGACACTTCATCTCATAGTCCCGAAACCGGGGGGCGCTTTCGACCAATTGCGGAAATTCTGGTGAGTTTGCAGTTTTTAACGCGCATCCCCATCCCGTTTATGCGCACGATTGACCCGCCTAAACTCGGGCAATCCATGCGGTTTTTTGGCATAGCGGGGGGGGTGATCGGCGCTCTCAATGGTCTGGTATTGATTGGGCTTAACCAACTGCATGTGCCTCCGATGATGGTGGCCGTCTTGGCGTGTGGTTTTGGCTTGATGATCACAGGTGCGCTGCATGAAGACGGATTAGCTGATAGTTTTGATGGTTTGTTTGGCGGGCGCGACCTTGAGCACCGCCTCTTGATCATGAAAGACAGCCGTATCGGAACTTATGGCGCCAGCGCTTTGATGGTTGCGATGCTCATGCGCGTTTCCGCTTATATAGCGATCATAAATTTACCAGCACATTACATCATTCTGATTCTTGCCGCAGTTGGCGCATTTTCGCGGGCCATGGTGGTTGATATGATGTGGGCCACAAGGCCCGCGCGCAGCGATGGGCTTTCAGTAATGGCTGGCAGACCCGGGCGCAATAGTTCACTCTTTGCAATTCTAACGTCCGCTGCTTTCACCCTTTATGCCTGCGCATTTATACGCGCCGACACAGGCATTTTCGCGCTCGCCGCTGCTGGTGTTTTGACGGCGCTCATCAGACGCTATGCAATCCGCATGATCGGCGGCCAAACGGGCGACATTTGCGGCGCTGTGCAAGTGATTGCTGAACTTGGAATGCTCGTTTCCATCGTGGCAACCATTGGTTAACCTTGCCAACAAGTTTAGATATTTTGTGAACCTTTCTTGATTGATCCCCGCGTTAAACTTCAAACCAATGTGGTGGAGTTTCTAATGCGTAAATCGGGTTGGTTGCCAAGTCTGTGTCTTTCCGCGGCTTTAATTGGCAGCGCTGGCCTGCCGGGCTTCAGCGCAAATGTGCCAAATTCTACTCCAATATCTTTAATGGCGCTCACCGAACTCAAAGCTGGTTCTTTGGGTCATTACGTCACCAAAGCAACCATCAACAAAGCCGATATTGATGTCATGGTCGATACGGGTGCCAGCGTTGTGGCGCTCAGCTATGAAGATGCGCAAACTGCGGGCCTTAGGCCAAACACCTTGGATTTCAAAATTCCGGTCTCCACGGCCAATGGTATTGTTATGGCAGCCCGCGTTAAGCTTGACCGCGTTGAAATCGATACTGTGCGTGTTGAAGATGTGGATGCGATGGTTTTGCCCACAGGCGCTCTCAATGGCACATTGCTGGGTATGAGCTTTCTATCCAAGCTTTCCAGCTTTAAATCTGAAGGTGGCATTTTAACCTTGAAGAACTGACGTTTGCTGGCCATAAGGCGGCGCTTGCGCTGTGCCGCAGGCATGCAATCAGGTTCATTTTCCGTCCATGGATGATTTTCGTTTTCCCGATATTGAAACACCGTGTGTAAAGGTGTGCGTGGTTGATCCAGAAACCCAATTCTGCATTGGCTGCGGCCGCACGCGAAACGAGATTGCAGGCTGGATCGCCATGCCCCCCGCCACCCGCCACCAAATCATCGAAACCCTGCCAGACCGCATGGCCACATTAACCCTGCGCAAACGCCGCAAAGGCGGAAGAGCTGGGCGCATCGCGGCGGCGGGTTAGCAGCCTGTTAGAACATATCCTTTGAAAAATGAGTGTCAATAGAATGAACATTCTTCTTAAAGCCACTAGGTTTAACAACCCGAGTCAAAAGTTTGCTTGCGGATTTTTCATGAATGTGACAGGTTTCGCGTTGTAATTTTTTGCATTGGCAAAGGTGATCTATGTGCCATATTTTTGCGGGTCAAAATCCGCGTAACTATGATCAGGAGACGCGGTCTGTTCGTTTGATGGGGCACGTTACCAGTGTTCGCCTTGAAGCGAAATTCTGGGTGGTAGTTGAAGAAATTGCCAAATCGCAAAACATGCCTTTGCCGCAGTTTCTGACCAAACTTTATCAAGAAGCGCTAGAGACCCATGGCCAAGTCTCTAATTTCGCGTCCTTGCTGCGGTGTTGTTGCTTGAACTTCCTGTCGCCTGAATTTGATCATGACCGTTTGAAAAAAGAATCTCGCTCAGCCGTTGCTGCGTAGTATCTGTCTAACACCACTTTCCATCTACGGTAGTTATTCTCCAAAGAAGAAATTTTGGAGGATCAATGTATCGAGTTGTGTTTGCAACATTTGTTTTGATGATCAGTATGGGTATCGTTCAAGCTGATGATAACCCCGGAGCGAAATTATTCAAAAATCATTGCGGTTCATGCCATTCAATTGTGAATGATGGCTGCAAACGCCAAGGCCCAAACTTGTCGGGCGTTTTGACGCGCAAAACAGGAACGCAACCTGACTTTTCAAAATATTCTGATGGATTAAAAGCAGCTGCTTGGCAATGGACGCCAGAGCAGTTGGACTTGTGGCTCATTGATCCAAAAGCGTTGGTTCCGACAACTTTTATGTCAGCTTACAAGCAGAAAGATCCAGAAAAACGCAAAATGCTTATCGAATACATCAAAGCCAACGGAGGCATGTAAATGGCAAAAGCAATTCACAGTATGGTGCGCGTTATGGATGAAGCACGCGCGGTTGATTTTTATCAGAAGGCATTCGGTCTTGATTTGAAAGATAGATTTGATTTTGATGGTTTCACGCTCGTTTATTTGAAGAACAAAGAAAATGATTTTGAAGTTGAGCTGACTGTTAATCACGGACGCACCGAGGCTTATACGCATGGCACGGGCTATGGCCATCTTGCCGTCTCGGTTGACGATGTTGAGGCCGCTCATAAATCCATAAGCGATCACAATTTCAATCCGACGCCCGTCAAAGAGTTTCACCGCGAAGGTGCTTTAATGGCCAAGTTTTTCTTTGTGACGGACCCCGATGGTTACAAAATCGAGGTTCTACAAAGACACGGACGATTTACATAATAAAAATACTTAAATTAAAAAATGGAGGATCCCCAATGAGACTGATTGATATAACCCCAAAAGTCACGAGGCGTAATTTGCTACGTTCTGGTGGCGCAACGGCAGCAGCCATGGTTGCTATGGTTACGGTGACAGGTTACGGTGACAGTGCATTTAATTATTGTTACGGTGACAGTGCATTTAATTATCTCATATTCTTGAACTGTAAAAAAACAGCATAAAAGCGATCAGACCAAGTTAGCGCTTTGACCTAGCCCTAGTTGTTGAAAATGTGGATTGATTTCCAGCTCCCGTCAATGCCGCGTCTCAACGTTCATTTTCATGATCGGCTCAAAACTTATAGTTGGGGCGGTATTGTGGACTATCGGCAATATAAGCAAGCCCACCGAACGGGGTCAAGTTTTATTTCTATTATAGGAATTTAATGTTTAAGCCGCTTGTTTTGCCGCCTGCGCTTCCACCACATCCAGCGCCTGTTTGACCGCCTCAACCCCAGCGCCTGCCTTGCACCCTTCTGTTGACAGCACCTGCCGCCACATGCGCCCGCCTGGCTGCGCGTGATAAAGGCCCAGCATATGTCTTGTGATGCGGTGCAGGTAGATGCCCTCCTCCAAATGTTTTTCGATGTATGGCAACATGGCCTCAACCGCCTCCCTTCGCGTTTTCAATGGCGCTGGCGTGTTGGCAAACAAGGGGTCAACTTGCGCCAATATCCACGGGTTGTGATAGGCTTCGCGGCCCAGCATCAGGCCGTCGAGGGTTTCAAGGTGGTGCATTTCATTTTCAATATTCACCAATCCGCCATTCAGCGAAATATGCAAATGTGGCAGTGATGTTTTGAGGCGGTGCACGCGGTTATAATTGAGCGGCGGCACTTCGCGGTTTTCTTTTGGGCTGATGCCCTGCAGCCACGCTTTGCGCGCGTGCACGATAAACGTTTTGCAGCCTGCTTTTGCAACAGTCTCAACAAAATCTTGCAGCCCTTGCTCTTCGTCCTGATCGTCGATACCAATGCGGCATTTTACCGTGACTGGAATTTTCACTGCGTTCTGCATTGCCGCCACACAATCGGCCACCAACTGCGGCTCGGCCATCAAGCACGCACCAAAATGCCCGCCCTGCACCCGGTCAGATGGGCAACCCACATTCATGTTGATTTCAGCATAGCCAAAATCTTCGCCAATCTTGGCCGCCTCAGCAAGCCCCGCAGGATTGCTGCCACCCAATTGCAGCGCCACTGGCTGTTCGCCCGCATCAAAACCCAAAAGCTTGTTGCGATTCCCATGCCGCACCGCCTGCTCCGTCACCATCTCAGTATAGAGCAACGCATGGCTGGAAAGCTGGCGGTGAAAGAACCGGCAATGCCGATCCGTCCAATCCATCATGGGGGCAACGGCGAATATTTTATCCTTATAATTCAATGGTTTGCTCTTATATTACAGTGGACTAAACAGAGAACATGTGTGCAAATTTTGCACACGTTTTCACGGTTTGTACACGGGTTACGCTCTGTCACTGCACATGACTTGCACACGAGAATAGGAGTGCACACGAATGGCCGCAATCGTCAAGCTCCCTTCTGGAAGTAGGCGCGCACAAGTGCGCCGCAAGGGAAGTAGATCAGCAACACCTTTCGTCGACGAGTTGACGCAGACGCTTGTGCGCTTGAAACCGAACGGACAATCGATAAAGGATTTGACCCCAAGGCAATCTAGCCGAGTTCTGTCAAAACGTTTGGCGAAGTCATATATCTTCATTTTCAAGATATGTCGGAAGTTGGCAAAAAATTAAGAGATCCAAAAGCGCCGTGCTTGAATTGCTGAAGTTCACACTCTGTATCTAAAAATTGCGTGAAATGACGAGAAGCGCGCTAATCGACTACGGTAAGAAGCGTGCAAAGCAGGGTGCGGGTCCAGCCACATTGGCAATTGATATTTCATTCATTGGAACCCTTCTCACCCATCACTGCGATATCATCAAAACTGGCAACACCAGTTGGCGATTCAAAAACCGCAGCTGATCCAGACCCAAAAAAGACAGACCTCGCAGGCGCCCTCCGTCTCTGCGTTGCGCTCCGCCTCCCAGCGCTACGGCATGTCGCTCACAAAGGGGTCAGTATTGAACGCGAAATAGGGGTCGCTGTTCAACGCGAATTGACATACTGGTCCCACAATTCCCGAACCTTATACCAATATGAATGGTTTAGAGGATAATGATCACTGAACGGCTTTGTTTTAATAATTTGTGCGAATAACGTCCCACCAGAGTATGCCAAATTTCTAGAGTTATTGTAATTGATCCGCCAATGCTGCCTACTTTATAATAGCGTCCCTGGAACGAACTGTGGTCAATGCCACGACCAGAATAATGCAGATACCATAAACCAAGCTTTGTGCTTGGGCACCGAGGCCCATGGCTTGAATGGCGATGGGCACGAAGGCAATGGTCAACGCACCAAATACGACATTCAGAGGGTTGGTCTGCCCGCCGGAAATTGAAGTTCCTCCAATTAATGCCGCAGCAATTCCAGGCAAAAGCAAATCGCTGCCAAGTCCGCTCGCTGAAGCGGAACCTGCTTGAGCGACAATGCTGAGCCCAGCAAGGCCGCCCATGAAACCTGAAAGCGCATAGGTGATGATCCGCACGCGGCGCACCGCGACCGCCGAGAGCATGGCGCCCAACTCATTTTTTCCCATTGCTGCCATGTCTTGTCCGAGAATTGTGTAGCGCAACATAGCCCACAGCAACACAGCAAAACCGACACCGATTATAAAGGTGAGTGGCGCGTTAAGAAATTGCGTTTCATACAATACTGAAATGAGTTGGCGATTTTCGCTGACGTAAATGGTGTCGGCACCGCTTACCACCAAGGCGGCGGTCTGCAATATGGCAAGTGTACCAAGTGTAAGAGCAAAAGAAGGTACCTGTGCGTAACTGATCACCGCGCCATTGATTGCGCCAATAATTGTCACCAAAAGCAAAACAAGAGCAAATGATACCAGTCCCAAGGACGGCAAGGCGAGCGCCATCAACAGTGCGCCCAAAAGCGCAATCGCAGCATTGGACAAATCAATCGAACCAATATTCAACACCATGGCTTGGCCGAGGGCCAAAAACATAATGGGCGCTGCCGTTGCAGTGGCGATCGAAATTCCTAAGGAGCCCAGATAGTTTGAGTTTAAAACACCTACCGCAAGCAACATCGCAGCGAACACAAGGAGAGGTGCCATAGCAACCCAATTGATTTTTTGACCAACGTGAATAACAGCTGCTTCGCGATTGCTGATCGTCGGTATTTTGGAAGATTCAAGCAAATTTTCTTCCATCATACCATGTCCGCAACAATATCTTGTAACTTAAAATTGTTTTTGACGCGCAAGTCGTGTCGCGCAGAAATCTCGCCGTCTCGCATCACAATAATTTCGTCGGCCATTTCCAGCGCTTCCTCAATAGTATCAGGTATCAAAATAACGGCAGCGCCATTTTCACAGGCTTTCCTGATCTCGGCATCAACGGTTTGGGCTGCACCCACATCAAGACCTCGCAATGGATGATCAAGTAAGAGCACATCGATGTGAGGCGAATTCAGCCACTTCGCCAAGACGACTTTCTGTTGGTTGCCCCCTGAAAAGTTATACAGTGGCTGCGAGATTGAATTGGGCCGTACTTCCAATCGGTCGAACCAAGATTGTGCAGCTTTGGCCATTTTGCCGAGCATGAGAAATGGGCCAAAAGCTGCGTCGCCTTGGTGGACTAGACCCACATTACGCGTTGCAGAGAACCCGGCAATCATGCCCTCGACTTTGCGCTCGGCTGGAAGATAGGCAAGGCCTGCTTGAACGGCTTTCCTGATCGACCAATGCGACACAGATTTTCTCTTCACTTCAATCGTACCAGAGTCATATGTCTCTGCTCCGAAAATGGAACGCACCACAGACTCGCGGCCCGATGCGTTGGTGCCGAGGAAGGCAATGATCTCACCCGGACGAGCGGCAAAGGAAATGTTCTTGAATTTACCTTTTCTAGTAAGGTCATGCACTTCGATTACAGGTTTTGCGCTATCAACAGCGCGCTTGCGAGTGCTGTGTGCAGTTTGCGAAACGCCGCCCGCCATATCACGGAAAAGATCTTCCTTGGTGACTTCGCTGGTCTTTTTGTCGCTGATAATCTTGCCGCTGCGCATCACGACCACGCGGTCGCAGATACGCATAATTTCATCTAGGCGATGCGAAACAAAAATGACGCTGGCAACTTCTTTCAGTTTGCGAATCTCGCGCTCGAGAACGGCGGTTTCTGTCTGTTCCAAAACGGCTGTTGGCTCGTCCAGAATGATCAAGGGCGTTCCTGTCATGTTGGGATCAATCGAAACTGCGCGGGCAATCTCAACCATCTGACGATCTACAAATGAAAGATCACTGATGCGCGCAGTCGGATCCAACTTAACGCCGATCTTCTCAAGTGCTGCCACGCATTCGCTGTTCACGCGCTTCCAGTTTTTTATTCCAAGCCGACCAGAGTTGCGTTGGTCTAAGTTTTCAGCAACCGTCAGGTTGGTGAACAGTGATTGTTCCTGATGGACAACACCAATGCCAGCTTGAGTGGCATCATTGGGGCTGCGAAATGATACCGGCACTCCATTGATTTCCATCGTTCCTTCATCTGGTTGTTCAACCCCAGCAAGGATTTTCAGAATTGTGGATTTGCCAGCACCATTTTCACCGACCAAACCTATCACTTCACCCTTTTTGATTTCGAGAGAGATGGATTTGACGGCGCTTATATGACCGAATGACCGACTGATATTTTCGAGCTTGAGAACTGTTGGCGTGGTCATGATCATTTCACAATCTTGAGGAGGCCACGATCAGGACGGGCGACGGCAATGACGGCAACAATAAGAATTGCACCAAAAACACCCGACTGCCAAGCCGGATTGACGCCTGAAAGCACAAGGCCATTGTTCAAAATGATCAGCAGAAAAACACCAATTGAGGAACGCATGACACCGCCCTCACCTCCGCTCAATGCTGTACCACCGATGACGGCTGCAGGAATGACTGTGAACAATTGGCCAGAACCAAGATCAGGAGAACCAGAACCAATTTGCATAGTTGCAAGGATCCCGGCGAGAGCGCTGAGTCCGCCCGCGATCGTGAATGCCAACATCTTGATGGTGTTCACCGGCATCCCGGTGTTGCGAGCTATGGATTCACCATTGCCAACTGCCAAAACGCCACGGCCAAAATGCGTGTAGCGGCTGATGAGATATCCCATCACAAAGATCGCAGCTGCAAGCCAGAACGCGTTTGGCAACCCAATCGTCAGTTTCGTTGGCCAAGCCATAAGCAAATCGCTCTTGAGACTTGGCAAAACATCGTCGCCATAAAGAATAATTCCTATGCCGAGCCCTATGTACCACGTCCCCAATGTTACGACGAAGGACGGCACTTTAATGATCGAATGCAGTGCGCCTGCTAGAAGCCCCAGTGCCAGTCCAATACCGATAGCAACAATCCAGGCCCAAATGCCATAGTCGGTTTCAAGCCGTGTATTGGCAGACATCAATATCCAGGCCATTCCGGCACCCCCCATAATGCCTTGCACCGAGAGGTCGATTGAACCCAGTTGAATAACAAAAGTTGTTCCTACAATCACAATGAGAGGAACGGCCACCTGATAGAGAATATTGCGGAAGTTTTCGAGGCTTCCAAATCTGGGATTCAGGAAAGTGAAGATAACTGCGAGCACAACAATGGACGCGATAAGTGCTGCAAGGCTTTTCCACTCTCTTGGCAGTTTCATGGGCATGATAGTTGTCTCGGATTGCGCTTCTAAGCGCTCAGTGCGATTTGCAGAAAGCCGGCCGGAGCATAATACCCCGGCCGGAATATGGTGTTAATTAGTTACTTTGGCATAACTTCAGCGCCGCCGCCAACCAGTGGCATTGGCTCAGCTGCCCATGGGCCAGTTTTTTCGAGTTGTTCAATAAACTTTGCAGGTGCATCTGGCTCATCATACTTCAAGTATTCCTTATAGTTCGCTGGTGTAACGCAGCTCAACTTGAAGAGGCTTTCGCGGTGCTCAAGTGGTTCCTTGCTTGGATCGATCTTGCCGGTAGCGGCGAGATAGGCGGTATAGAGACCAACAGCCGAGGCCATATAGCCACGATGGAAGGTTTCACCGACGATGGCATTGTTGCCACGGCCCGATGTGATGTCTTCCAGAGTCTTTGGATAGAGACCATCCGAAGCAAACTTCACCTTGTCAAGCAAGCCTGCGTTTTCGAAGGCCTGCATCGCGCCAATTTGCATGCCGTCGTCAGCTGCCCAAACGCCCTTAATGTCGGCGCCGAACTTCACGATCAGATCGCGCGCATTCTTGGCACCCAATTGTGGATCCCAGTTCGAAGGACGCATGTCCAGAACCTTAATGTCTGGATATTTCTTCATTTCTTCCATAAAGCCAGCAACGCGGGTCTGACTTGTGGTTGAATCCTGAACGCCAGGAAAACCAATAACGCCGCCCTTTTTACCAATGGCTTCTGCAATGGCTTGAGCACCGCATGCGCCAGATGAAATGCCAGGATGCTTTTGGAAGGCAACGAAGTGATTGCCAACATCAGCTGGGTGATAGTCAGCTGGCTTGTTCCACCAAATCGTAACGAAACCGCCTGCTTTGCCCACAGCGTCAACGATAGTTGGCGCGTCAGAGCTTGCAACTGTGTTCACGAACATGATCGGCTTTTTGCCGGAAGCGAGAACTGCGAGAATGCTTGAGATTTCAGTTTGCGAGGAACCGTTTGAGTTTACGATTTCCAAAGGAATGCCCAATTTTTTGGACATTGCTTTTGCGCCTTCAATGTTCGAGGCCATATATGGATTTGTGGTGTTAATCACTGATGCAACGAGCACCCACTCTTCCTTTTTGAATTCAGCATGAGCTGAGCTGGCAATGCCAGCGGCAAACGCCATAGCCATAAATGCAACGCCAATGCGGCGGCTAGCGGTCTTTAACTTCGTCATAGGTCTTCCTCCCGTGTTAAACTTTAAGTCTCTATCGTTCTTCGCCACGCCCCATTCGGGTCATTGCGTCTCTAACGAAGTTGCTGTTTTAAATTTCAGCAGCCCCGCCAATTCTTGCTATTCATTGATCTCTATCGATCAAGGCTCTTCATTACGTCCTTGATCAGCGGCCACACGCGGGCTGCCGAAGTGTGGTCCATATGCTCGCGAGGTGAATGCAGATCAAAAAGATTGGTGCCGATGCCAATTGTATCGAGACCCGGAATGCGCTGCGTGAACATGCCCAGTTCAAGGCTGCAGACAGACACCAGCACATCTGGTTCTTTGCCCATCACGCGCTTGTAGCTTTGCTTTGCGATCTCGAGCATCTTGGACTTTGGGTTCCATGGAAATTCTGGAGCGTCGAGACCGATCTGTTTTGCTGTCACGCCCTCTCCCGCCAAGTCAGCGAGCAACTTTATTTGATCAAGCACAGCGTGTTTGCGCGAGGTAACTGCACTGGTGATCGTGCTGGTGATTTCCACGGCTTTGTTGGTTGTTATCATCAAACCAATATTGTTTGAGGTTTCCCAGTTACCAGCAACTTCAAGATTTTGCGTTTGCACTCCGTTGGGCAAGAGTAGGATTGTTTGAACGAGTTTCGCGGCCGTCTTTGCTGCGAACACATTTTCAACTTTTTCGCTCGAAGGCTTTGCGCCGATGCGCATATCTGGATCGGCAACTCCAAATTCTTTCTTGATTTCAGCTGCGAGTGCATTGACTGCTTTTTCGATGGAATCTGCTTGATCAGTTCTTACCCAGATCAGAGCGCTGCCTTCGGCAGGGATCACATTGTTCTGCACACCGCCAGAAATCGTTGCAACCTGCACATCTCCGATTTGCATGGCTTTACGCAGCAAGCGCCCTACAAGAACAATAGCGTTTCCGCGTTCGAAGTGAATATCAAATTCACAGTGTCCGCCTTTAAGGCCACGCACATCAAGAAGTATTGCAACGCGGTCTTTAGCGGCAGGTTGCCATTCGGTTTCAATATCAATACGGCAGGTTACGTCGCCAGAACAGCCCGCAAGCAACTGCTTTTCTTCAATCCAGTTGAAGTCAATCATCCGCTTTCCTGAAAGCAGGCTCAGATCAATACCGTCGCCACCAACTTTACCCATCTCTTCCATCGCGGTCATCACACATTCTAGCGGCGGATGGGGAATGTCAGTGGAGTCCAGAAGTGTGAGCATGTAAGAAATGCCCAGACCATTATCGGCACCTAAAGTCGTGCCTTCTGCCCGGATAAAATTGCCGTCGAGCTTGAGCTTTACGCCTTGGGTTGCAAAGTCGTGCGTTGCGCCATCTTCAAGCTTACAAACCATGTCAATATGACCATGCAAAATGACTACGGGTGCTTTCTCGTAACCCTTAGTTCCGGGCTTCTTAACGATGATATTTTGCAGTGCATCACGATGATATTTCAATCCGCGGGCTTCAGCGAATTCCGCGATCCAGTCAGTGGCCTGCTTTTCATGCTGCGAGCAGCGATGGCGCGCGCTCAGCTCTTCAAAAAAGTACATAACCTTCTTGGGTTCAATGTTTTCGAGAAGTCTCAAGCTGTCCTCCCAGGACGTTCTTTTTATGAACATTTATTTTTTTTATGATGAAAATGTGCGAAATTCAGAAGCATTTGTCAATATAAAAATGCAGGTTTTCATAAAAATTAACGTTTGCGGAGATATTCAGGTGTAAAAACTGCTAAATACTGACCAAAAAGTGCTATTTTACCAATATGCGGGCGTTCAGAGCGCTGCAATTGAAGTGCAAATTTCCGAACTATTACCTTTATGATTGCATTTATGTTCGGCAAAAATTTTAGTCAATTATGTCTCGAAACTGGTCAGGCCTACATGTGAATGACACGCCCATAAGCATCTAGGACGCTTTCATGCATCATTTCTGAGAGGGTGGGATGCGGAAATACAGTGTGCATCAGCTCTTCTTCGGTTGTCTCAAGCCCCATGGCGATGACAAAACCTTGGATCAGCTCAGTCACTTCAGCGCCCACCATATGTGCGCCGAGAAGAATGCCGGTCTTTGCATCAAAAATCGTTTTGATTAGGCCTTGATCTTCCCCAAGCGCAATTGCTTTGCCGTTAGCGAGAAATGGGAACTTGCCGACTTTCAGTTCATAGCCTGCGGCTTTCGCTTTGGCTTCCGTGAGACCGACCGAAGCAACTTGCGGATGGCAATAGGTGCAGCCGGGGATTTGTTCTTTCTTCATCGGATGCGTGTGGAGACCCTTGATAGTCTCGATGCAGATCACGCCCTCATGCTCGGCTTTGTGGGCCAGCATGGGTGGGCCTGCAACATCGCCAATGGCGTAAATTCCTTTGATGTTGGTGTTACCATAACCATCGATGACCACGCAGCCCTTTTCGGTTTTAACACCGATGGCTTCGAGGCCTAAGTTTTCAATGTTGCCGACAACACCCGTTGCCGCAATCACGCGATCAACCGTGATCGTCTCGGTCTTGCCGCCTGCTTCAATTGATGCCGTAACGCTGTTGGTTTTCTTGTCGAGCTTGGCGACCTTTGAGGACAAGCGAAACTTGATGCCTTGTTTTTCTAAAAGTTTCTGCGCGGTCTTGCTGATTTCCACATCTTCCACCGGCATTATCTGGTCCATGATCTCAACCACAGTCACGTCAACACCCATAGTGTTATAGAAGCTTGCAAACTCAATGCCGATTGCGCCTGAGCCAACAACAAGAAGTGACTTTGGCATTTCAGCGGGCACCATGGCTTCGAAATAACTCCACACCAATTTGCCGTCATGTTCCAAACCGGGCAACACGCGGGGCCGGGCACCCGTGGCGATGATGATGTGCTTGGCCGTGTAAGTGCCTGCCCCCAAGGTTCCCTTTGGAATGGGGTTCTGCGGCAATACGGCGGCCTTCTTCATATCGGCGACAATGACTTCACCGGGTTTAGTGACCTTGGCTTCACCCCAAATCACTTGCACCTTGTTCTTCTTCAGTAGCCCGGTCACACCCATATTCAAGCGCGCAGAAATACCGCGTGACCGCGCTACTACTTTCGAAGCATCAAAGGTCACATCCTTGGCCGACAACCCATAATTCTCAGGATGCTTCATGTAGTGAAATATTTCAGCCGAGCGCAGCAGTGCCTTGGTCGGAATGCAACCCCAGTTCAGGCAAATGCCGCCTAGATGTTCGCGCTCGATGATCGCTGTTTTGAAGCCCAGTTGCGCTGCACGAATAGCCGTGACGTAACCGCCGGGGCCTGCGCCTATGATGAGTACGTCAAAGTTATTGTCGACCATTTTTATTCCTTAAACGAGCATTGAAAGTGGCTTTTCAATATAGCCACGGAAAGCGGCCAGTGCTTGCGCACCCAAAGCACCATCAACAGCGCGGTGATCCGTTGAAAGCGTGACCGTCATTATAATAGCGCCCAACATGACGCCCTTTTCCATGATGGGCCGCTCGTCGCCGCTGCCCACGGCAAGGATCGTGGCGTGCGGTGGATTGATGATGGCCGCAAAGTCGCGAACGCCGAACATGCCGAGATTGGAAATGGCCGAACTGCCGCCTGTGTATTCTTCAGATTTAAGTTTGCGCTGCTTGGCCCTTGCCGCCAGTTCCTTCATCTCATTTGAAATGACAGACAAAGGCTTAATTTCTGCTTCGCGAATGATCGGTGTTATCAAGCCACCGGGCACTGACACGGCAACGCCAATATCGGCGTGGTCGTGCAATTGCATCGCCTCGTCAGTCCATGACACATTGACCATCGGCAAATCGCGCAGAGCCAAAGCCCAAGCCTTGATCACCATGTCGTTGATCGAGAGCTTGTAAGCAACCTCATCATTCAGTTTTGGTGCGGATGCATTGAGTTCGCTGCGCAATTTCAAAAGCGCATCCAATCTGCAATCAGCGGATAAATAGAAGTGCGGCACTGTGCGTTTTGATTCAACAAGACGGCGCGCGATGGTTTTGCGCATGGCGTCATGTGGAATTTCTCTTAAGCTACTCTTTGACGGCACCAGTGCCACAGGCTTAGGCGCGTCCTGTGCGGGTGACCGGACGGGCGCGCTTGCAACTGGCGCAGAGGCCAGCGCCTTCTCAATATCCGCGCGTAAGATACGGCCCTTAGGGCCGCTACCCACAACGCCTGCAAGATTCAAACTTGCATTTTTTGCGAGACGTCGCGCAACCGGTGTCGCACGTCCGCCTTGCGGTATAGAGTCACCTTGCGAAACCGTCGCGATAACCGCAGAACTAGCGGTAGATATTGCAGGTGCAGGCGCACTTGCAGGTGTTGAAACTGATCCCGGCTTTTCACCCTCAGCAAAAATCCACGCCACAGTTTGTCCCACGGGCACAACAGCACCTGCCGCTGCAACAACTTGCCCCAATATGCCACTGGCAGGCGATTCAATTTCCATCGCCGCTTTGTCGGTTTCAATTTCAAACAACGCATCGCCCTGCTTGACGAAAGCGCCTTCAACCACAAACCAGCGGGCAATCGTGCCCGTGGCCATGTCCATGTCTACTTTTGGGAGAATGACTTCTGTAGGCATGGTTAGCGTCTCCCCTGCACAAGGGCTCGCGCTGCTTCGATAATGTCAGGCACTTGCGGGACTGCAGATTTTTCAAGCTCGGGGTTATAGGGAATGGGGCTGTCTTTGCCGCCTAGACGAATGATGGGCGCGTCAAGACAATCAAACGCATCACTCTCGGCAATCATGGCGCTGATTTCAGCACCAATGCCAAGCGTCTTCACGGCTTCATAAACACAGATGAGGCGCGAGGTTTTCTTCACACTCGCAATCACCGTTTCCCCGTCAATGGGACGGATGGTGCGCAAATCAATCACTTCGACTTCGATACCTTCCTCAGCAAGTTTTGCCGCTGCATCAAGGGCCTTGTGAACCATGATGGACGTTGCAACAATTGTCACATCCGTGCCAACGCGGCGTATTTCGGCTTTGCCAATCGGCACGGTGTAGTAACCTTCGGGCACTTCACCCTTCATTTTGTAAAGAAGCTTGTGTTCAAAGATCATGACGGGATCTGGGTCTTCAAGAGCTGCAAGCAGCAAGCCTTTCGCATCATAAGGCGTGGCAGGTTGGATCACCTTCAAACCCGGCACATGGGCGAGCCATGCCTCTAAGCTTTGGCTGTGCTGAGCTGCAGCGCCAGTGCCTGAACCTGCTGGAAAACGCATGACCAAAGGCACGGACACTTCTCCACCCAGCATGTAGCGCATCTTGGCCGCCTGATTGACGATCTGTTCCATAGCAAGTGTTGCAAAGTCCGAAAACTGAAATTCAAAAATCGGGCGCATTCCTGTCATCGCTGCACCAACGGCAACCCCTGCTCCGCCCAATTCTGAAATTGGCATGTCGATCACCCGGTCTGCACCGAAGCGTTCAACCAAATCGCCTGTCACCTGAAACGCACCACCGTAAACACCAATGTCTTCACCCATCAGAAACACGCGCGGATCAGTTTCAAGGGCAATGGCCATGGCCTCTTGAATGGCTTGCGAATAGCTCAGTTCTCGTATTGCAGTGCTCATGCGCGTTGCTCCGCGTAAACGTATTGAAGGACATCGGTGTTGAGAGGCGAAGGGCTTTGCTGCGCAAAGGCTATGCCATCTGCAATTTCCTTGGCCACTTCGCCGCGCACGGCTTCGAAGCCTGCCTCATCCAGAATGCCGAATTGCTTAAGCTCCTCCTCAAACTTCTGGATGGGATCACGCATGTTCTTCCATTCTTCAATTTCTTCTTTGGTGCGGTAGCGATTGCGGTCGCTCTTGGAATGGCCGCGATGACGATATGTTTTACACTCGATCAGCGTTGGCCCTTCTCCCCGGCGTGCGCGTGCCGCAGCTTCGGTGGACGCTTCTGCAACGGCTGAAAAATCATTGCCATTTACCACCACGCCCGGCATGGAGTAGCCCGCAGCGCGATCGGCGATATTTACTACTGAGGTAGATCTTGCAGTCGAAGTAGACATGCCGTAACCATTGTTCTCACACACAAACACCACGGGCAGCTTCCATATGGACGCCATGTTGAGAGATTCGTGGAATGCGCCTTCGTTGTTCGCACCATCGCCAAAGAAGCAAATCACAACCTTGTTGTTCTTTTGCATCTTGGCGGAAAGAGCAGCACCCACAGCAATAGGAATGCCGCCAGCAACGATGCCATTGGCACCCAGATTGCCCTTGCTCACGTCGGCAATATGCATGGAGCCGCCACGGCCCTTGCAATAGCCCGTGGTCTTGCCGAAGAACTCGGCAAACATGCGGTCGACCTGCGCACCCTTGGCGATGCAATGGCCGTGGCCACGGTGCGTTGATGTGATCTGGTCGTCGGGCTGCAACGGCATGCAAATGCCCATGGCGCTTGCCTCTTGGCCGATCGACAAATGCATTGTCCCGTGGATAAGGCCGCGCGTATAAGAATCCTCAGCCCCTTCTTCGAAACGCCGGATCAAATACATCTTGCGCAAGACTTCGCGCAGCTGTTCTGGTGAATAGTTTCGAAACGCAAATGGCATATTTGCATCTGCATCAGTCTTCTGTTTGGCTTTGGCGGGCATGGTGTTCATCCTCAATGTCCGTAAACAAGTTTGTCTTGGCGGGCGCGCAGTTCAGCAATTTTGGAGTTGGCCGGAACTTCAGTATTGGCTTGTGTAATCAGCTCACCTTTTTTGATGGGGGCTGTTACTTTCGCATGATGCAAAAGGCCACACGGAATGGCCTTAGCGTTACGGGCCTCTGCGGCTGTCATGATCCATGCGCGGTAGGTGTATTCACCAATCGCATCCAGCGTGTCGCCGGGCTTCAAATCTTTTTTGGCAAGTGCGCAAACTTCGGCAACCGGCTTTGAAAGCGGTACCATGTCTGCCTTGCCATAGAGCACCACACGCGCACAAGTGAGCGGCACTTCAAGCGATGTTAAATGATAGGGGCGATGGAACGTGAAGTAAGGCCCGTGGCCCATTTTCAAATCTTCCATACGCTCGCTGATGCGCGGGTGAGACATCTCGGCAACGACGAACACACCTGGTGCAACACCTTTGCCAATTGTAAAATCGACCACGCCCATTTTTGAAAGCACACCGCCGTCTTTCTTTGGTATCAGGGTTTTTGCAAGTTGGTCTAGAGTGGCTGCAGGCCCGTGCATGCCCGGGCAATCTGGCACAAGTCCGGTTGCATTGGCGATTGCCGCCATTTCAACCATGGTCTTGGAGCCATCAACAAACTCGACCAACATGCGGACATTCATGTTCCGGCGTTTGGCTTCTTCGGCATATTGATCTGGCACAGCATCGATATTGAGTGGATTGTTCTTGCCCTTGCCAGCAGCCACGATGGGGTGGCCCATGGCGGATACAAACTCGATCAGCTCCATGCAAGACGATGGTTCATCGCCTGCACCCAGTGAATATGTGACGCCAAGACGTTCGGCTTCATGTTTCAAGTAAGCGCCGATTGTGATGTCTGCTTCCACATTCATCATGACAAGATGTTTGCCATGTTCCATGGCGCGTAAGCCAATTTCAGCACCCACTGCTGGCACACCCGTGGCATCGACCACCACATCAATATGCCCGCTGTTGATCAACAGATTTACATCATCGGTTATAGCAATCTTGCCTTGTTCCATCGTGCGGTTCAAAGCGTCTTGTGTTTTGGCTTCTTGCCAATGGCCCTCTTCACGGAAGGCGATGTCAACTGCTTTGCCGGCGGCGGGGATGCGGAGTTCAGAGATCGCACCAATTTCAATGCCTGGCATATGTGCAACTTGGGTCACAATATCAGTGCCCATTTCACCTGAACCCACGAGACCAATTCGAATGGGCTTGCCGCTATCGGCGCGGGCTTTGAGATCTTTTGCAAGTCCAGTGAGTGCTACGTTGGTTGGCATCTTGTTTCTCCTAGAAAGACTTAATAGATTCAGACGGTTATTGGCATCATGTTCAGCGACGAATTGTCATGATCCCATAATTGCAACTTTTATGGCGGAACCTTGTTCTGCCGTGTTCAAAGCAACTCCAATTTCTTCAAGTCCAAAACGATGCGTCAAAAGGGAGTCAACTTCAATACGGCCGCTGGCTATCATGTTCAACGCGCGTTCGAAATGCATACGTGTCAAGCCAAAACCTCCGGTTACCGTGAGTTCATTATAGTGTATAGCGTTAACGTCAAGCTCGGCTTGAACATTTTTTGAAAAGCCCGCAAACAGACTAACACGGCCCTGATGGCGCACAAGGCGAATGGCATCATTGGCCAGTGCAGGAATGCCAATGGCGCAAATTACAACATCGGCCCCCATGCCACTGGAAGCGGCACGAACCTTCGCCAGCACATCTTCCGTGGTTGGGTCAACTGCTATATCGGCACCAGCGTTAAGCGCAGCCGCGCGGCGCAGTTCACTGGGCTCGCTGACGATCACAGTGCGCGCGCCGGAAAGGCGCGCAAGCTTAATGTGGAGAATACCAATGGGGCCGGCACCGAGTACGGCTACAACGTCGCCCATCTTAACCACAACCAATGACTGTCCGTTCATAACGCATGCAAGCGGTTCAGCCAGCGCCGCCTTCTCAAAGCTTAAGCCATCTGGAACTGCAAACACGTTGCCTGACGCTACACCAGCGGCGGGGACGCGCACATATTCGGCGAAAGCACCGTCGATTTCATAACCCATAGACGTGAGGTTGCGGCAAAGATTTTCAGCTCCGCGAATACAGTAATCACAATGGCCACACGCAAACTGTGGGCAAACACAAACAGCTTGACCAATCTTGAAGTGCGAATGGCCACCATTATTAACGATCTCGCCCGCAAATTCATGGCCAAGAACCGACGGGTAACGAATCCCAGCAGTTTTTTTGCCTCTCAGAATACGAATGTCCGTGCCACAAATCGTGGCCGCTTTAACTTTCAACAAAAGATCGCCGGGTTCGAGGATGGGGTCAGAGACAGTTACATATTCTATTTCGTTGATTGCTTTTAAAACACCAGCTTTCACGGCCAACACCCTTTCGAAGCTTAATTATATATGAAGATGTGAACATTTATAAATCGAAAAGTCAATATGTTCATTAAGATAAATTTGTAACTGTCTCAATCTTTAAGCGTTTTATGGATTGAATGCCATCGTAAGAGCAGTTCTTTCACAAAAAACTTCCGAAATATAAGATTTGGAGTTTTTCGATTAACAAACACTTGACTTCTTGCGAGCAGATACGAGGCAAATTTGAACAAGTTATTAGTACATTTTACTTTTGTGTAGACATTATGAAACACTTGGATTATCCACATATCAGTTGTCCGTAGTTTGAGGTATGCGCAGTGCCCACAAAAAAATTCGACTATGTTTCAATGGGTTTCTACACTTTTGATGCTTTATGCTGGCCCTACAGTGAAACTCCAGCCAGCGGCGGCACCATGCTGATGGATGACTTCGCTTTAGCAGTATCGGGGGCAGCTGGGGCAGCCGCTGTTGCTGCTGCTAAAATGGGACTCAAGACCCGCGCTGTCGGCGGAATTGGCAACGACCTGATGGGAGATTGGGTGCTGCGCCGTCTCAAAGATTTTAAAATTGATACCTCCCTGATGCAGCAGAAGAAGGGTTGGAAGACCTCAAGTTCGATCGTTACGACAAGACAAGATGGATCGCGCCCAGCTTTACACATGAAGGGTGCCACCGGAAATTTCACTGTAGCGCGCAAAGATTTTGCGAAGGTCGCCGATGCCAAAGTTGTGCATCTTGGCGGTGTTGGCCTGATGGACGCGATGGATGGCGCAAAAAATGCAGCGCTCGCCAAATATGCGCAAGCCCAAGGGTGCATTACGACTGTTGATATTTTCGCTGGTTCCAAATCAGATCTGCCGGATGTTGATGCAGTTCTTCCGTACACTGATTATTTTCTCCCATCCATAGAAGAAGCTGAAGCACTTTCTGGCTACCGGGACATCAAGAGCTGTACGCAATTTTTCCACGACCGTGGTGTAAAGTGCTGCATCTTCACCATGGGTGGAGACGGCGCTTATTACAGCCATGTTGACGGCACGAAATTCCGCATTCCCGCATTTGAAATTGTAATGAAATGTTCATGCGGATGTGGCGATGCCTTTAATGCAGGTTTTGCAGTTGCCTTGATCAAAGGTATGGACCCAGAAACGTCCGTGCGCTTTGCGCAAGCAACGTCAGCTCTGAATGCATCGGGTCTGGGTTCACAGGCAGGCGTTGAATCTTTTGCTCACACGCTAAAATTTATGAAGACCACGAAGGTCAAAAAATGACCTTCGCTCACCAGCCAAAGTGCACGGCTGCAAACAGGGTCCAGAAGTTCGGAGCTTTTTCATTTTTGAAAGAGACCTCGACACGTGTTGCTTGCAACTTTCCTCGAAAGCAAATGCAAATGACAAAAATAGCTAACACTCATAATAAAAAAGGAAACACCATGAAGAAGACAATTTTGGCCGTCGCCGCTGGAGCACTCGCTCTCTCGACGTCGTTGGCCTTCGCCGCCGACCAAGGCACCCTGATCCACCCTATCTCCAAGGAACTGACCTTTGTGTTCGTTCCAAAAGTCATCCATCCTTGGTATGACGTTGTGCAAGCCGGCGGCAAATATGCCGTTGAAGAACTTGCCAAGGAAGGCGTCAAGGTTAACATGATCTGGGACCAGCCGCCAAAGGCTGACGTTGCCGATCAGAACGCCCGCATCGAAGCCAACATCGGCCGCAAACCAGACGGCCTCGCCGTTGCTTGCCTTGATAAAGCCACCAACGTTGAGCTGCTCAAAGAATCTGTGAAGGCCGGCATTCCAACCATCACCTTCAACTCGTTCTGCGATGACCAATTCCCTTTTATCGGCCCAAAAAGCTCGGTCGAAGACGGTGCTGACCTCGCTGAATATTTGGCCAAGACCCTCAGTGGCAAAGGCAAGATCGCCATTCTCTCTGGCTCGTTGACTGCACCTGACCATGTTCAACGCATTACCGGCTTCAAGAAGGTGCTTGAGAAGTTCCCTGACATCAAGGTCGTGTTTGAACAGCCCGACAATGACGTTCTCGAAACCGCTGTTACGCTGACGGAACAGGCCATTTCAGCCAATCCTGACCTCGCCGGCATCTTCGCCGCTGACGCTTCGAACCCGATCGGCGCTGCCCGTGCTGTGGTCAACGCCGGCCTCTCTGGCAAAATCGCTATCGTCGGAATGGACGACCTGCCTGAAGCTGTGGACTTCGTCTGCAAGGGCACGATCAACGCCCTCAAGGCCCAGCGCCAGTGGGACATGGGCTATTGGGCTATTAAATATCTCGTGGCCATGAACGAGAACCACACGGTGCCGATGTTCCACAACACCGGCTCGCGTTTCCTGACAAAAGACGACTGCAAGTAACTTGATCTGAGCGCGCGCAGGTGCAATCCTGCGCGCATCTCTTCAAGGAAATCACATGAGCCAGTTTGCATTTGAAGCCCGCAACGTCTCGCGCTCTTTCGGCGTCGTGCAGGCTTTGAAGGATGTCTCGCTGGGCATCCGACCGGGCGAAGTTCACGCCATCATTGGCGAAAACGGCGCTGGCAAAAGCACCCTGATGAATATCTTTTGCGGCAAGCTGCTTCCGACCACTGGTTCGCTCGCCCGCAATGGCAATACAGTAAGCTTTGACTCCCCTATCGACGCCCAAGCTGTCGGCATCAGCATCGCACCGCAAGAAGTCAACCTAGTGCCACAACTTTCTGTGTATGAAAACATTTTGCTTGGCGCACAGCGCACCAAGGGCCTTCGCATTGACTGGAAGTTGACCAAGGCCGATGCTGTCGAGCACTTGCACAATGTCGACCATACGATCAACCCGGAAACGCTAGTGCGCAACTTGTCCAAGGCGCAACAACAGCTGGTGCAAATCGCCCGGGCAGCCGCGACCGACGCCAAAATCCTGATTTTTGATGAGCCTACGGCGGCACTTACTTACCGCGAAACCGAATTGCTCTACGCTTATATTCGCAAGTTTCGTGCGGGAGGTGGATCAATCTTTTACATCTCGCACCGTCTTGATGAAATTCTAGAGCTTTCTGATAACATCTCGGTTTTGCGCGACGGCGCCTTTATCACCGAACTCAATGCCAAGACGACCACCAAGCAAGTTATGGTGAACCACATGGTGGGGCGCGACGTCAGCCGCACGGAAGAAATTGTCCGGCCCAATTTCGATAACGCCGAAGTGGTTTTGGACGTCGAAGGCCTCAGTCGCACGGGTGAATTCGAAGATGTCAGCTTCAATCTGCGCAAAGGCGAGATTCTGGGAGTTTCAGGTCTCGTCGGTGCGGGCCGCACGGAAGTGGCGAAATGCATTTTCGGGCTGACACACAAGACCAAGGGAAAAATAAAACTGTTCGGCATAGAGCAGAATATCACTTCGCCAGCCGACGCCATCAACCGAGGCATGGTGTATCTGCCTGAAGAGCGCAAACAGGAAGGCATTTTCCCGCTTCTCTCCATCACCGAGAACGTGGCCATGCCTAATCTCGACCGCTTCCGCAATCTTTTCTTCATGAATTTTGGCGAAATGCAAAAAGAAGTGCAAGGCTACGTCGAGCGACTGGGGATCAAGATTGGCAAGCAAAAAGACAAGATCACATCTCTTTCTGGCGGTAACCAGCAAAAAACTATCATCGCACGCTGGTTGATGAAGAATTCAAAAATTCTAATCATGGATGAACCAACACGCGGTATCGACGTGAATGCAAAATTTGAAATCCAGCGTGAACTCCGCAAATTCACGGATAATGGTTTGTCGATCATCTTTATCAGTTCTGAAATTGAAGAAGTGATCAATGTGTCTGACCGCATCATGGTAATGCATGAAGGTCGGGTTAAGGGAATTGTAAATGCCGCTGAAGCCAGCCCCGAAAGGCTGTTGCAATTGGCAATGAGTTAGAAAAGGGACCAGGTCGATGACGATAGCAGCGGAAAAAACAGAGAGCACCGCAGTACATACTGTGCGCGACACAAGCTTGATGAAGCGGTTCTGGCAATGGGAAGCGAGCGGTGTTCTGGTAGCCTTGATTGTCTTGATCATCGCAGTTTCACTTTACACAGATCGCTTTCTGACGCCTTTCAACGGTCAGGTTCTGGCGCGTCAGGTATCGTATGTTGGTATGGTGGCGTTGGGCCAGACATTGGTGTTGCTTATTGGTGGAATTGATCTTTCGGTGGGTGCGGCGGCTGGCTTGTGTGGCATTATCGCTGGGTTGTTGCTGACCAAAGTTGGTGTTCATCCCTATATTGTGCCTGTACTCACCATGATGTTTGGAATGGGTCTTGGGTTGATCAACGGCGGTATTATCGCAGGCTTGCGGCTTAACCCTTTCATCGTAACTTTGGCCACGTGGGAAATTTATGCGGGCATGACAATGGTGATCACTGAGGGTTACCCCATTACCCCGCTTGGCGAGGCATTCACCATTTTCGGCAAGGGCGCAGTTTTTGGAATCCCCCTTCCCATTATCATCTACATCACCATCGGCGCACTTCTCATTTGGATGCTCACGCAGACACGTTTTGGCCGCAACATCTTCGCCGTTGGCGGCAACCGAGAAGCTGCCATTCTGGCCGGCATTCGCGTCAGGCGTGTTGAGCTCATTGTCTATGGGCTTGCGGGCATGTTGGCCTCTCTCGCAGGCGTTCTCTATGCCAGCCGCCTTGATGCGGCCCAACCCTCCGTTGGCGAAGGTTGGCTTATGGGTGCCATCACTGCCGCGATCCTCGGCGGTACGTCATTGCGCGGTGGGCAAGGCTCCATCGTGGGTACAATGCTGGGTGCGTTGCTGCTGGTGGTTTTGGCTAATTC
>JAYTUV010000116.1:0-4395 GCA_043744395.1 Aestuariivirga sp. | reverse complement strand
TCGACTTGGCTGCAATTCTGCATAGCCAATATGACGCTTTAATTTTTCCAAATTAAAGTTTGTAGTTACCAAAAGAAGGAATGTTAAGATGGAGAGCCATTGATACCAATTCAAATCGACTAATGTCATTTCAACTCTCCTTCAAGTATGAATAAAATTAAACATCAATCCTACTGGGATATTGACGGATTGCAAATGCGCAACGGCACTACCTTTCGCGACACGGAAGCCAACTTTGGTTCAGCACGTTCGGCAGGCAAAGCGGGATTCCGGATAAAGGGCTCACATTTTGCTTCGCAAAATACGCCCTTTTCCGGAATGACGGATGAAAGAATGGAGTATAAAAACAGCACAAAATTCGACCATGAATTCTTTCAAAAAATTATCCCGCCCCAACTGCGACTTCATTCATCTTGCAATAATTGCTGATCCCAATTTGAACGGCCATCTATCACGCGCATGATTTCGATGTTTTCTCCCGTAACACGGTACAAAAAAGTAAACGGCGTTCGTGAGATATGAAACTCGCGTGCGCCGATAACGGCGTCTGATGGATGCCCGACCAATGGGTTTTCTGAAATCAACGATTCAGTTTTCCTCAGTTTTGATCTTGCATTGCTCCGTCCAGCCGGAAACACTTCATTGTAATATTTCCGCACCCAATTCATGTCGCGCAAGGCTTGGGTGAGGTAGATGACTTTCATCGTTTACGCGCGTTTCAGAAAAACATCAGGTTCCGGAAACGGTAGCTCGTTTTCTGAATCCCAAGAATCCATCCATTTATGAACGGCTTCCTCCGAAACAAACACACCCTTATCAGCCTCAGCCATTGCGTCCCTGATCATTTGGTCGTGGGCTTCAGATGAACGTTTGGTCTGTTCCATGGATTGGACAACCACATAACCTAATGAACGATCTTTGCGTTTGGCTTGCTGTTCAAACCATTGTTTTAATTCAGGTTCGACACGCAAAGTAATTCTGTCACTGGCCATAATCGTTGCTCCTGTCAGCATTTGTCAGACAAAGTATGCTTTGTGCTGACAAAAGTCAATTCCGCCCAGCCCCAACGTCGTCTTCATGCACCTTGCAAGACTTGTCGGAAGTTCGGGCCCAATTGTGAGTGTGTCGACATATAGCCCATCCACCGCACGCTGTCAATCTTTATTCCTGTTTAAATAAAAATAATTCTATCCACGCACCAAAGGCCTCGTCATACAAGTCGGCCCACCTTCGCCTTTTCGGCAGATGTCCATGCCTTGGATCACATCCACCCGAACCCCAGCCGACTTCATCCGCGCCTCGGTAATGGGATTACCCGCCACCATCATCGCGTGCCTTGGCCCCATGGCAAGAACGTTGCAGCCCATGGTGTCGAACTCAGATTCTGGAACTTCGACAAACTGAATCCCGCGCGATTCAAGAAACTCAATCAAGCGCCCAGCCATCAACGGCAGATAGACTACTGCCAGATCCTTATCCAACGGGCTCAAGCAGCTCATCAGATGAAACACATCCAAGCGACCCTTGTAATGCGGCATGTCAAACCATATCACATTCACATCAGCCCCACAGATCGCCTGCAATTGCCGAACGCCCTCAAGATTGGTGCGGTAGCCGATGCCAGCAAACAATGTATGCTGGTCAATCCAAACCAAATCTCCGCCTTCAATTTTACCTTCGCCCAAAATTTCGCCAGCAATTGGGAAACCCAGTTTTTCCAATTGCGCGCCATTGATCGCAGCCTCGTTGCGGCGCTGTGGCTTTCCCATGCGCGGGCGCACAAGACCCTTGGGTGTCACGATCAAAGCATCATGGGTGTAGAGACTATCAAGGGTCAGGCCTTCTGCAGCACCCAACTCAATCACCTCAGCGCCAGTGCCTTTGAGGATTGTTTCCATAGCCTCAAATTCAAGTAGCGCATTTTTGAAATCGGGGCGCGAGTGAAAATTCAATTCTTTCCATTCTGCATCAATCTTGGCATCCGACACAAAGGCATCAATTGGTTTGCGCACAGCAACCTTTTTGAGAGTGCCCCAATTGTTGAAAGCGCCAAAATCATAAGTCATTTTTTTAATATCCTAAACCGCAAAACTTGCGCCTCTTTGGATTGCTCCAAAAGCGTATGGCCTTGCTCGTTGCAAAAATGCGGCATGTCAATGGCAGCCATTGGGTCTGTCGCCAGAATGACCAGTTCGGAACCTGAAGGCAAAGCCAATAACGCCTTCCGCGCCTTCAAAACCGGCAAAGGGCAGAGAAGCCCTGATAAATCCAACACAGTTTCCGGGTGGTCAATATCCATGGTCTTGCTATAGAGTGGAATTTCAATTCGGAAAAGCGTCATGCCCCTGCAAACAAAACTTTCCTTCACCGGAAAAGTCGAACAGCTTCTGTCGCGCGAAAACCGCGATGATGGATTTGATAAACAACAGCGTCAAAGCCTTTCGCTCAAATTTTCGGGGCCAGAAGGCGATTGCCACACGGGGCTCACACGTTTATCCGACAGTCGTACGCTGCTCACCTATAAGCGCAACACGGTCATCCGCAATGTGCGCCAACTCACTTTGATCTCGGTGGAAGAAATGGCAGATGTGGCCAAGGCCATGGAGCTTGCCTCGATCAATGCGTCTTGGCTCGGTGCCAATATGGTGACATCCGGCATTCCGGATTTAACTCTGCTGCCACCCTCCACACGTTTGCAATTTGCGTCAGGTGCTACCGTCGTCGTCGATATGGAAAATGCGCCGTGCCGTCAGGTTGCGGATGAAATTTCCAAGAACCACCCAGAGCAAGGCCCCAAATTTGTGAAAGCCGCCACCAACAAACGCGGTGTGACCGTTTGGGTGGAATGCGAAGGCGAAGTTAAAATTGGTGATGACATAAAAATATTCATTCCACCCATAAGGATTTATAAGCATTCATGAATATTCTCGGAGCCATCATTGCTGGCGGCAAATCAAAACGCATGGGCGCTGAAAAATCTTTCGCCAAGCTTGGCCCAAAGACGCTCATCGTCCGCGTGATCGACCGCCTAAGCCCTCAAGTAGAAGACATCGTGATCAATGCTAACGGTGATGCGAAGCGTTTTCAATTTTTAGAATTTGATATTATTCCTGATATTGAAACCGAGATCGATACCCCATTGGCTGGAATTCACGCTGCCTTATCCTATGCCGATGAAGAGGGTTATGATGCCGTTGTTACTGTTCCTTCGGACTCGCCGTTCCTGCCCCATGATCTCGTCAAGAAATTGGCGGGCACCAAAGCGGCCTTTGCAAATTCTAAAGGCCAAGATCACTTCCTTACTGGATTTTGGCCTGTAAAGCTTTTGGCAAATTTGGAAAAAGAAATACACAAATCAAACTGCGTTCAAGATTGGGTTTTCAAGATTGATGCCGCTAAAGTGAATTGGCGGGCTGATGATTATGATCCCTTCATGAACATCAATACGCCTGCCGACATAACGGCGGCCTTGAAAATTTTGCCAAAAGTTCGCTGAATGCAAAAAGTCATTGGTGTTTGCGGTTTTAAAAATTCCGGCAAAACCACGCTGGTTGAAAAACTGGTGCGCCACCTCACTGAGCGAGGCTACAAAATCTCTACCGTCAAACACGCACATCATGATTTCGACATTGATCATGAAGGCCGCGATAGTTTTAGGCACCGCAAAGCCGGAGCCACAGAAGTTGCTGTGATTTCGCAAAATCGCTTTGCAATTATGAATGAGCTGCGCGGAACTGAACCGCCGACACTCGAAGAAATTTTAGCGAAGCTCTCGCCTTGCGATTTGGTGATTGTCGAGGGCTACAAGCGCGACACGCACGACAAGATCGAAGTTCGTAACTTGGAGCTCAGTCATCCAGCGCTCGCGGGCGATGACCCATTAATTGTCGCCATCGCTGCAAATGGTGAAATCTTAAATTCCAGCGTTCCGGTATATAACCGTGATGACGTGTCCAATTTAGCAAACTTCATTTTAGAACATCATCGTCTGACTTTAAACTAAATCCCCAAGATCCGTCATTCCGTGTCGCGGGCAAACCTTTCGCGAAGTGTCGCGAAAGGCCATGGCCCTTGCACGGAATGACGTGGCTGTTATAATTTGATTTAGACAAAGCTGAACTATCTCTCACCACACAAACTGGCCGTGTCGTAATCAGCTATGCCGCTGTCGCTCAATTCTCACCTCTGTTGAATTTTGCTCACTATTGTATGAAGTGTATTTAATTGACCCACTCTAATCAGTCATCCCCGCTCAGGCGGGGATCCAGCTTTCTAAATGCCTCAATGCATCTAAGTTGGATTCCCTAGACTCACAAACGAAGTGCAACACTCTGATAAGGTGTTGCTATGGAACAAAAATACAATCACTTCTCACTTGAAGACCGGATTGTCATT
>JAYTUV010000115.1:0-4406 GCA_043744395.1 Aestuariivirga sp. | reverse complement strand
CTGCTCATGGAAAAGAATTATAACATGATTCCACCAAAATCATGGCATTATTGCCAAGGTGCAAGTTGGTCTAATCCGATCAATTCTTCGTAGGTTTGGCGTGGCCGCACCACAGCAAATTGGTCGCCTTTAACTAAAATTTCGGGTATCAATGGCCGTGTATTGTAAGTGCCTGATTGCACAGCGCCATAAGCACCAGCCGTCATAATGGCCATCAAATCGCCCTGTTCCAATTTTGGTAACCGACGCGATTTGGCAAAATAATCACCCGTTTCGCAGACTGGCCCAACCACATCAGCTTCGAACGACGATTCATTACGGCTTTCTTCAACCGCCAAAATCTCATGATAAGCATCGTATAGTGTCGGGCGTATGAGATCATTCATCGCCGCATCCTGCACTATGAAAGTCTTGCCCTCATTTTCTTTCACATGGATAACGCGCGACACTAAAATTCCGGCATTGCCAACAATCATGCGGCCCGGTTCCATCATATATTTCAGACTAAGATGTCCAAGTGTGCGCTTCACCATAGATGCGTATTCATCGGGGTGTGGCGGAATATCATTATCGCCACGGTAGGGCACACCAAGCCCACCACCTAAATCCAAATGGCGAATATTGTGGCCTTCTGATTTAAGGCGCGTCACCAATTCGCCCATCAATTTGAAAGCCTGCTCAAAGGGAGCAAGCTCTGTGATCTGACTGCCGATGTGCATATCAACGCCCGTCACATCAATATTGGGCAAGGCTGCCGCGCGCGCATAAACTTCTGAAGCACGCAAATATGTAATACCGAATTTGTTGTCAGCCTTGCCAGTTGAAATTTTGGCATGTGACTTGGCATCAACATCGGGATTAACCCGAATAGAAACTGACGCGCGCTGCCCCACCCGTTGCGCCACGGCTGACAGCAATTCCAACTCTGGCTCAGACTCGACATTAAAACAGGCAATGCCTTCACGCAAAGCATAAGCCATTTCCTTGGCGGTTTTTCCAACACCAGAAAAAACTATTTTTCGGGCGGGAACACCCGCAGCCAGCGCACGGCGAAGTTCACCTTCAGACACCACATCCATACCAGCACCCAAAGCAGCCATGGTTTTGAGAACTGCTTGGTTAGAATTGGCCTTCATGGCGTAACACAGCAAATGATCGGTATCTTTAAACGCGCCGTCCATCACCTTAAAATGGCGTTCTAAAGTGGCAGTGGAATAGCAGTAAAACGGTGTGCCCACTTCAGCTGCAAGCACCTGCAAATCAACATCCTCGGCATGAAGCACACCGTTTTTATATGCGAAGTGATGCATCTATTTTTTCACAATTGAATGTGCCGGATAAACCGGTTCATTGCGAATGCCGCAGCCAGAAAGAGAAAAGGTGGAGACGATGATGGCCAAAAATATGGCGTTTCTAAAAGTATACACCATCGCTCACTTTCCTTTCGGGAACTCAAGATCAACCTGAACTTTGACGACTTCGTCAAAGTTCGGAAAAGTTGATCGACTATTACGACTTAGGGCGCTTTTGACCTTTCTTTGAAAAGTCAAAACGCACTAGCCAGCGCTTAGCAGCACGGCGCACGTTAACAGGTGCAGTGCCACCAAAACTGGTTCTGGAGGCCACCGAAGCTTCAACAGTTAAAACCTTGAAAACCGCTTTGGTGATGCCAGAAGATATTGATTGCATATCTTCTAGCGAAAGTTCTGACAAAAGACATGATTTTTTTTCAGCCAATCCCACGATCCTGCCTGTGACATGATGCGCCTCACGGAATGGCATTTTCAAATTCTGCACCAGCCAATCGGCCAAATCCGTAGCCGTTGAATACCCACTATTGGCGGCAGCTTTCAAAACATCTGTGTTCGGCTCCAAATCGCGCACCATGCCAGCCATGGCAGCAATCGCTAAGCCCAAATTATCAAGTGCATCAAAAGTCGGTTCCTTGTCTTCCTGCATGTCTTTGTTGAACGCCAAAGGCAAGCCCTTCATCATGACGGCAACTGACGTAAACGCACCTATGATCCGGCCCGGTTTGGCGCGAATAAGTTCTGCCGCATCCGGGTTGCGTTTTTGCGGCATGATCGACGAACCCGTCGTAAATTTATCCGACAGTTTAACAAATCGAAATTGCGATGAACACCAAATCACAATTTCCTCGGCCAGCCGCGAAAGGTGAATGGCGCAAATGCTTGATGCCGCCAAAGTTTCCAAAATAAAATCCCGCGCCGAAACCGCATCAAGCGAGTTCCGCATGGGCTGGTCAAAACCCAAATCTTTAGACGTCATATGCCGGTCAATCGGAAATGACGTGCCAGCCAATGCAGCAGAACCAAGCGGATTTTCATTTAAGCGTTTCCGCGCATCGCTAAACCGCCCCCGGTCACGCGACAGCATTTCCACATAAGCCAACATATGATGACCAAACGTCACAGGTTGTGCTGATTGTAAATGTGTAAAGCCCGGCATGATGGTTGCCGCATGGATTTCAGCTTGTTTGGCCAAAGCTTGCTGCAAATCCGCTAGTCCAGCATCAATGTGATCAATGGCACCCCGCACAAATAATCTGACATCAGTAATCACTTGATCATTGCGGCTTCTGGCCGTGTGCAAGCGTCCGGCTGGTTCACCAATCAATTCCTTCAGCCGACTTTCAATATTCAGATGAATATCTTCCAGCGCCTGACTGAACTTGAATTTCTCCGTTTCAATCTCAACCTTGATCTGATCCAAACCCGCGTGAATAGCCTTAACATCGGCTTTGGAGATGATGCCCTGCTTGGCCAACATGGCGGCATGGGCCTTGGAGCCTGCAATGTCTTGGGCATACAAGCGCCGATCAAAATCAATTGATGCATTTATCTCTGCCATTATGGCAGAAGGGCCTGAAGCAAACCGCCCACCCCACATTTTATTGGTCATCAAATATCCTTTAATCTAACGAAAGCTCAAATCATGAAATCAAAAATCTGGCTCGTCGTCCTTGCCGCTCTTATTCTTCCTATTGCCGTTTACTTGTTTCAGGGCATGGGACGCAAGTCACCTGATGCAGCCCCCACTGAAACCGCTTCGGCCCTAGCCGCCTTCATTAGGCACCCCACCCCTAAAGACATCCCCGCATTCTCATTTGCTGATGGCAAGGGCGCAGCCCTTGATCTTTCACATTGGAAAGGAAAAGTCGTATTACTCAATCTCTGGGCAACATGGTGCGGGCCTTGCCGCAAAGAAATGCCGGAACTCGCCAAGTTGCAAACACTTCTAGGTTCGCCTGATTTTGAGGTGGTCGCCCTCAGTGAAGATTTGAAAGGTGCCGAAGCATCGGCCAAATTCTTGAAAGATTCAGGCGCCGACAATCTGGCCCTCTATGTAGACCCCAAAGCCACAGCCTTGGCAGCCCTCCAATCGGCAGGTCTGCCAACAACCCTTTTGATTGGCCGAGACGGCAAAGAAATCGGCCGTCTAGTGGGCCCAGCCGATTGGGCCTCTAGTGAGGCGCAAGATTTGGTGAATGCGGCGCTGGCGGTGAAGTAAGTACATCTCTTATCACCGTCATTCCAGCGAAAGCTGGAACCCCGCTTTTTTCAGCAGGGTGGCTAATAAAAGGCGGGATCCCAGATAAAGGGCTAACATTTTTCTGTGAAAAATACGCCCTTTTCTGGGATGACGATCTTAAAATAAGCGCCTGAATTTCAACGCGTCGGCACCGGAGTCTCGCCCCGGTAATCATAAAAGCCGCGCTTCACCTTGCGGCCCAGCCAGCCCGCTTCGACATATTTCACCAGCAAAGGACAAGGGCGATATTTGGAATCGGCTAAACCATCATGCAGCACTTGCATCACCGAGAGACATGTATCGAGGCCGATGAAATCGGCAAGCTCTAACGGCCCCATCGGGTGATGCGCACCGAGCTTCATGGACGTATCAATCGCCGTCACGCTGCCCACACCTTCATACAACGTATAAATCGCTTCATTGATCATCGGCAGCAAAATTCGGTTCACGATAAAGGCCGGATAATCTTCTGAGATCGCCGTGGTCTTGCCCAAAGTCAAAATAAAGGCCTGAATGGTTTTAAACACGGTCTCATCGGTGGCAATGCCGCGAATGAGTTCTACAAGCTCCATCACCGGAACCGGATTCATAAAATGTATGCCCATAAATTTTTCAGGACGACCCGTCACAGCAGCAAGTCGTGTGATCGAGATTGAAGACGTGTTGGAAGCAATAATACAATCGGCCTTCAAATGCGGCGTAACAGCTTCAAAAATCTGGCGCTTGATTGCTTCGTTCTCAGTGGCCGATTCAATCACCAGATCAAAATCTGCAAACCCTTCAAAACTGGCAATCGGCGCAATGTGTGCCAATGTTGCAGCCTTCGCATCTTCCGAAAGCTTGCCAGATTTAAC
>JAYTUV010000114.1:0-1144 GCA_043744395.1 Aestuariivirga sp. | reverse complement strand
CGGTGATGACAGATTTCGAAACGTTATCTCAGACTAAGTGGCCTTGCATCCAGCCACTTCCCGCCTTGCCCTGCAGAATCAACTGCAGCCTTAATCGCAGCAATGGAACGCAGGCCATCAACTGCGCTTGGATAGTGACAGGCCAGCGGATTGGGCGTGCGGCCTTCTTTCTTGGCGTTGATCACTTCTGCCAAATCAGAATAAATGTTTGCAAATGCGAGAGGCATGCCTTCGGCGTGGCCAATGGTGACGCGGGATGCGCGGTCTGCTTCTGGCGATAAATCAGGCCCGCCGCGCTCTAATGTCTGCGTGCGGCCATTGAGTGGCGTCCAATAGAGTTGGTTTGGCCATTCTTGAGCCCAGCGCAGGCCACCTTTTTCACCGAAGACTTGAATGTTCAAACCGTGCATGCGGCCAACGGCTACAGAACTCGTCCATAACCTCAACCGTGCGCCACCGCCCATTTTAAAGCTGACCATTGCGTCGTCTTCCAAGGTGCGCACATCAAGGCAGGATGCAAAATCGGCAGTGAGAGATTCCGCTTCTTGGCCTGAAACAAAACTCGCCATATGCAATGCGTGAATGCCACAATCGGCAAACTGCGCGGAAATGCCAGCCATAGCAGGGTCATAGCGCCAGCGCACACGGGGGTTATCAGCGTCTGCCGCATCAGCATGAAAGCCATGGGCGAACTCGGCTTTGATCAGGCGCACCTTGCCTAAATCGCCCCGCGCCACCATGGCTCGCATGTGGCGCACGAGGGCGTATCCCGAATAACCATAATTCACCGCGCAAATGCTGCCGGTGCGTTTGGCGGTGGCCACGATGTCTTCGGCTTCTTCAACTGTGATGGTCATTGGCTTTTCGCACAGCACATTGAAGCCCGCCTCAAGGAAGGCTTTGGTAATTTCATAATGAGTTGAGTTTGGCGTGGCCACGGTGACCAGATCAACGCGGTCTGTGCGGCTGCTTTCGCCTTCCAACATTTCGCGCCAATTGCCATATGAACGGTCTTCGTGAAGTCCTAGTTCTTGGGCATAAGAGTGGCCATTTTCCGCGTTTGCATCAAGTGCGCCTGCCTTAAAATCATAGAGCCCATCGAGTGCTGCACTGAGGCGGTGCGCTGGCCCAATTTGGCTGCCCC
>JAYTUV010000113.1:0-4484 GCA_043744395.1 Aestuariivirga sp. | reverse complement strand
CAACCAATTGGAGAGGTGGCGGAGTGGTCTATCGCGACGGTCTTGAAAACCGTAGGGGGTGCAAGCCCTCCGGGGGTTCGAATCCCTCCCTCTCCGCCATAACTGTTGCTCAATTGCTGCAGCGCAAGATTTTCTTGTTAACAGACTATTAATTCGTGCCAAAAATTGATTCTTGGATTAGAAGCGGGACACACTTACTGATCAGGAAACGGGTCAATTTTGTTCGTCCGCATTCTGGTTGTTAATTTGAATACTTACGAAAAATTAAATTTGCGCGTTGGCGTTGATTGGAAGAGGCAAGTTATGAAGATTGTTGGGCATTTAGGACTTAGCTCGATCACCCGAAAAAATGCAGTGACAATGGTTCTATCGCTTGTCATGACTGCCTCACTTCCGGTCGCACATGCTTTCGCAAATTCTGACAGTTCTGATTTTGACGCCAGCACGAATTATGGAAAGAAAGGTGGAGCAAGTCTTGCTCCTCGCACTGGGTCTGGCATACATGTTGGTGGCGCTGCAACAACTGCGACTGAAGTTGTTGCGGGGCAAAATCTGGCTCCAATGTTGGGGCCAAGCAGCCAAGCAGGTTTAAGCGCAGCCGAAAACCGATATGCCAATATCGTTTCGCAAGGTGATTTCCCTCAAATTCCACGTGGGTCATACAAGAATGGTTCAAGGGGCGCTGGGGTCGGCGCACTTAACAAGCATTTGTTCATGGAAGGCTATTTGCGCATCGAAGGAACTGAAGGCCAGTTTGCACAACTCTTCACCAACGCAACTGAAGAAGCCGTGGCACACTTTCAACGCAATATGGGCCTCGCCGTAACGGGTAAGGTTGATAATGCAACATTAGCTGAATTGAATGTACCTGCTGAAACACGATTGAATTCAATTAAAGCAAACATTCCGCGCCTTGCTATTTATGAGCGAGATTTAAGTGATCGTTATTTGGTGGTGAACATTCCAGCCCAACAGTTAGAAACTGTGAGTGGCGGCAAGGTTTATTCGCGTCAAAATGTGATCGTCGGCAGGCCAGAGCGCCCAACGCCAGTGGTGATGACACCTTTAGCAACTGTGAAATTCAATCCTTATTGGAATGCACCAGTTTCAATTGTTGAGCGCGACATCTTGCCAAAAATGGCATCGGGCACACAAGTTTTGACAGACATGAATATGAAAGTGTTTGAAGGCGGCCCAAATGGCGTGGAGGTCGATCCAAATACCATTCGGTTTACGCCAGCTAACATCGACAAATATCTTTTCCGCCAAGAGCCGGGTCCGCATAGTGCGATGGCGACCGCTAAGATTGAATTCCAAAGCACCTTCGGAATTTACTTGCACGACACGCCTGAACCACAATTGTTTAAAACAAACAATCGTTTCTACAGTTCGGGCTGCATCCGCGTCGAAAAGATGCCGCTTCTTGTCGAATGGGTTTTGAATGGCCAAGATGGTATTGGTGCTTCGAAAATTTCATCAATGGCCGAGACTTTAGAACGCCTTGATGTGCCATTGGCTGCACCACCACAATTGCGTGTCGCATATTTAACGGCTTGGCCCACCGCAGGCGGCACCGTTGCGTTCCGCAAGGATATTTACAACTTGGACTCCTCGGGCTTCACGGTTGGTCAGCCTATGCCTGTTGGGGAGTCGAGCCCCGATGGATTGCGCTATGTTTTAAAGCCATTGCCGCGTCTTGTTTCTGTTGATGCAGCCGAAGCTGAATCGTCAAATTTCTTTTCTCTCTTTGGTAAAAAGCCAACTGCGAAAACTGTAAAGACTGACAAGAATTCGTTTGCGGTTCCGCCCAAGAAGAATATTTTTGGCGCGAAATTGGCCACAGATTTAGTGAAAAGCGAAGACGTGCAAGTTGTGACCGAAAAGAAAGTCAAGTCTGCAAAACCGAAGAAGACGATAGGATTGTTCGATTGGGCTTCTTACAAGGCAGACACACAAACGACGACTGGCATTAATAAACCAAAAAAGATTGCGAAGAAATCAAAGTCGCTGGGCGTCGGTGGCATTCCGCCTGAACCAAAAATCACTGCCGTTGACTATGTTCCGCCCGAGCCAACAATTGCAGTAAAGAAGAAAAAGAAGATTGTGGCCGCCAATGACAAGCCTCCGGAAAAACCAGTAAACTAAATTCATAAGCCCTGCGCCAATCTAGGCCTAGACCACAATTGGGCTTGTCTGTAGAGCAGAGGTTTAATCGAGGGGATTCTGCTATGGCTAAAAAACCTGCAAAAAAGATTGCAAAAAAAACTGCCCGCAAAGTGACAAAGAAAGCAACAGCACTTTATCCCGGCTTTTTCAAAGACAAACTGGCCAAGGCTGATCCCAAGATTGCCCGCGCCATAGTCAATGAGCTGAAGCGCCAGCAGCAAGAAATTGAATTAATCGCTTCTGAAAACATTGTTTCTCGCGCCGTTTTGGAAGCGCAGGGGTCAATCATGACCAACAAATATGCCGAGGGCTATCCCGGCAAGCGCTATTATGGCGGCTGCCATTATGTTGACGTGTCAGAGCAATTGGCAATTGACCGCGCCAAGCAACTGTTCGGCGCAACTTATGCGAACGTGCAGCCCCATTCCGGTGCCACGGCCAATCAAGCTGTGTTCTTCGCATTGCTCCAACCGGGCGACACTTACATGGGGCTTGACCTCGCCTGCGGCGGACACTTGACGCACGGTTCACCCGTCAACCAATCAGGTAAATGGTTCAAGGTCGTCCCCTATAAAGTGCGCGAAGATGACCAACGCATCAACTATGATGAAGTGGCAGCGCTTGCGTTGTTGCATAAACCAAAGCTCATCATCGCGGGTGGCTCTGGCTATCCACGTGTGATTGATTTCAAACGTTTCCGCGAAATAGCAGACTCTGTGGGTGCCATATTCTTTGTTGATATGGCGCACATCGCAGGCCTCGTCGCGGGTGGCCAACATCCCAACCCATTGGATCATGCTCATGTCGTGACAACGACCACACATAAGACTCTGCGCGGGCCACGCGGTGGTTTAATTTTGTCGCGCGATGAAGCAATTGGCAAAAAGATAAACTCCGCCGTGTTCCCCGGCTTGCAAGGCGGGCCACTGGAACATGTGATTGCCGCCAAGGCTGTAGCTTTCGGTGAAGCACTGAAACCAGCCTTCAAAAAATACGCCAAGCAAGTGGTGCTCAATGCGAAGGCGCTCGCTGCTACGATGGTTGAAGGTGGCTGCGACATAACCACGGGTGGCACTGACACGCATTTGATGTTGGTCGACCTCCGTAAGAAAAACATCAATGGCCGCGATGCCGAAAAAGCATTGGGCCGCGCCTTTATCACTTGCAACAAAAACGGCATTCCGTTTGATCCCGCACCTTTCACCATAACATCGGGCATCCGTTTGGGTTCACCCGCTGGCACATCGCGCGGCTTTGGCGAAGTTGAATTCCGCGAGATTGGCCGCCTGATCATCGAAGTGTTGGACGGCCTTGCCAAGCATGGCGAAGCAGGAAATGCAAAAGCGGAAGCAGCCGTTAAGCGCAAAGTGCTAGCACTGACAAAGCGCTTCCCGATATATTCTTAAGAGGGTTTTGCAATGCGTTGTCCATTCTGCGGAAACGCTGACACACAAGTTAAGGATAGCCGCGCCAGTGAAGATGGCACGGCTATCCGCAGGCGTCGTGCGTGCCCCGATTGCGCAGGCCGCTTCACTACATTTGAGCGCGTGCAACTGCGCGAACTCAGCGTGCTCAAGCGTTCAGGCCGGCGCACGGCTTTCGACCGCGATAAACTGGCCAAATCTGTCCAAACAGCTTTGCGCAAACGCCCGGTTGAACAAGAACGCGTCGAGCGCATGGTCAGCGGTATCGTTCGTCAATTAGAGAGCTTGGGCGAAACCGAAATCAAATCCGAAACCATAGGGAAACTGGTGATGGAGGGCCTCAAGAACCTAGACGATGTAGCCTATGTAAGGTTTGCTTCTGTCTATCGCAATTTCCGCGAGGCTAAAGATTTTGAGGAATTGCTGGGCGAGTTGAATGATGAAGATAAGGGATCGACTTAACGTGCTGTGAGCGCTCGTTGCGACCCAAATGGTTAAGGGCTTGACGTTTATGCGATCCTCCCATAACTAGATATTCATGAAAAACTTTATTATCGTCGTCGGTCTGCGCATCACCTCTGGGGGTTAACCTCTGGGAGATAAGGTGTTGCGCGGAAAACAGGCTCCTCTCAGGGGCCTTTTTTATTGGACAAAATCACGATAGAGAAAAAGTGGAGAGGACGAGTCGATGGCTGAAGATATGATAATGACGGGTGCCGAAATGGTTTTGCGGGCCTTGGCCGAACATGGAGTGAAGCATGTGTTTGGTTATCCCGGCGGTGCGGTTTTGCCGATTTATGATGAATTCTTCCAGCAGGACAAAGTAAAACATATTCTGGTGCGTCACGAGCAAGGGGCCACCCACATGGCCGAAGGTTATGCGCGCTCCACTGG
>JAYTUV010000112.1:0-1183 GCA_043744395.1 Aestuariivirga sp. | reverse complement strand
CATCATCCATCATGGCGACTGGAATGATTTCCATGCCGTTCTTCACGGAGTCTGGAATATCAGCCAAGTCTTTCACGTTCTCTTCGGGGATCATCACCGTTTTAATGCCACCACGAAGCGCTGCGAGCAGTTTTTCCTTCAGGCCACCGATTGGCAACACACGTCCACGCAAGGTGATTTCACCTGTCATGGCCACATCTTTGCGAACCGGAATGCCGGTCATCACCGAAACAATGGCCGTGACCATAGCAATACCGGCTGATGGGCCGTCCTTAGGTGTTGCACCTTCCGGCACATGCACATGGATGTCTTTCTTATCGAACACGGGCGGCTTCACACCGATTGAGGGTGCGCGTGAGCGAACGTAAGACGATGCGGCAGAGATTGACTCTTTCATCACGTCTTTCAAATTGCCCGTCACAGTCATCTTGCCACGGCCCGGCATCATCAAGGCTTCGATGGTCAGCAACTCGCCGCCCACTTCCGTCCATGCCAAACCTGTCACAACACCAACTTGATCAACACCATCAACCGCGCCGTGCTTATATTTTTGCACGCCGAGATATTTCTTGGCCAATTCAGCATCAACCTTGATCTTCTTTTTCTTATGGATCATCAAGTCTTTCACGGCCTTGCGCGCAAGTGTGCTCATTTCGCGCTCTAAGCTACGAACACCCGCTTCGCGCGTATAGTTCTCGATCGTCACCTTGATGGCATCTGCCGTCACTTCAAATTCCTTCTTGTCCAGTCCATGGTTTTCCATGGCCTTGGGCACAAGGTGGCGCTTGGCAATTTCAGCCTTTTCTTCTTCGGTGTAGCCCGCAAGGCGAATAATTTCCATGCGGTCGAGAAGGGCTGGCGGAATGTTCAGCGTGTTAGACGTCGTCACAAACATCACGTTCGACAAGTCATATTCCACTTCCATATAGTGGTCCATGAACGTGCCGTTTTGTTCGGGATCCAAGACCTCAAGCAAAGCAGCCGAAGGATCGCCCCTGAAATCCATGCCCATCTTGTCGATCTCGTCGAGCAAGAACAGCGGATTGGATTTTTTGGCCTTCTTCATCGATTGAATGATCTTGCCTGGCATAGACCCAATGTAAGTCCGCCTATGACCACGGATTTCAGATTCGTCACGCACACCACCAAGCGACATGCGCACAAATTCGCGGCCTGTTGCTTT
>JAYTUV010000111.1:0-18212 GCA_043744395.1 Aestuariivirga sp. | reverse complement strand
ATCCGTGAGAGCCTGTCGCAGCTCACCCCCATCCGCACCAAACAAAAGTATTTGATGAACGATGAGTTCGCCATGCTGGATGTGGCGATTGCCCCGCTGTTGTGGCGGCTTGAGCATTACAGCATTGAGCTGCCGAAAGTGGCGGCGCCGGTACTGAAATACCGCGAGCGTCTGTTCAGTCGTCCCGCTTTCATCAGCGCGCTGACGCCCACTGAAAAAGCGTTGCGCAAGTAAAAGGGCAGGGCATTGGCCGAAATATCAACCAAACCTTATCTGATCCGTGCACTCTATCAATGGTGTGCGGATGCGGGGTATACCCCGCAATTGCTGGTTGCGGTAGATAACCATACGCGGGTGCCGCAAGCCTTTGTAAAAGAGGGCAAAATCGTCATGAATATCAGCGCGGGAGCTACCCGCAACCTCAAACTGGATAACGACTGGATCCAGTTTTCAGCACGCTTCGGGGGAATTTCGCATGAAATTTCCATACCGGTTGATCGAGTTGCCGCCATTTTTGCGCGCGAAAACGGACAGGGTTTGCATTTTGAGCCTATCAATGCAGGTGAGTCGCCCGATGACCCTGGATCGCCTCCCTCACCGGGCGATGCACCGGTTCCGCCCAAGGGCAAACCCACGTTAAAAGTCGTCAAGTAAGTAGTGAATCTAGCGGCGGCATCGTTATAATGTCGCCCGCGTTGCCGCTTTAGCTCAGATGGTAGAGCAACCGCCTTGTAAGCGGTAGGTCGTCAGTTCAATCCTGACCTCCGGCACCATCATTTTGACCGTGGGGACTAGCGTGGGGACTCTCGCTCCCAAACACGCGACTCAACGGGAACGTGGAGACCTACCGTGGATTCCCAATTACGAAAATATATGATTTTGTGCTTGCAAAATAACGGTATTCTGCGGTATACTAACGTTGGAGAGACGCGAAATTTTTCACTCCCACATTACAAATCAGGTGCTCTACCAACTGAGCTAAACCGGCGAAGCAGCGCTTCTGGAGGTCCTCTTAATCCAATTGGCCTGTGAACTGCAATACCCCATTCATCGGTCCAGACCGGCTGCCAAAATGTTCCATTTTGGAACAGGTGGTAAAGGATTTTTTAATAGGGGATTACATATGACTTACTCTCGGAAATTAATTGTACCAGCCCTGGCAACTCTGGGCCTCGTGGCTTTCATGTCTTTAGAAGCGGGTGCTGGACAGCATGGCTTCTCCGATGGTGCTGACAGTCAAGATATGGGGCAAAACAATGAACCGGCAGGTGGTTCAGGCGAATACGCCAAGCAACATGAGCCCGATGTGCAACCTGAGCCCGATGTGCAACCTGCGCCCGATGTGCAACCTGCACCAAGTGGCGGTTCAGGCGAATACGCCAAGCAACATGAGCCCGATGTGCAACCTGCGCCAAGCGGCGGTTCAGGCGAATACGCCAAGCAAACGCCGCGGCCTGCGCCGATAAGCGGTGGCGGCAGCGGAGGACAATTTAACGGTGGCAACGGCGGCGGCTGGCATCGTCAAAACTTTCGCGGCGTAGCCTGCTATAATGGTTATAATGTCGTTATGGTTCGTGACATCCGGGATTGTGGCCCGCGTGCTCCGCGCCGCGTCAGAGTTGGTGGTTACAATTATGGTGGTGGATTAGTGGCCACAAAGAACGGCGGTGGATATAACTATGGTGGCGGTTATGCCGCTGGTGGTGGATACAATTATGGCGGTGGCTATGCTTATCCTCAGCCAGTTGTACGCTACTATAAGCCTGCGAGCCGCGCGGCTGTAATGCAAGCTGAAAAGCGTGCTCGACGTGCTGCCCAATATAGCTATGGCGGTGGCTATGGTTATGACAATGGTGGTTATGCCGCAGGCTATGGCGCGCAGATGGGCTATGGCGGCGGCTATGCCGTACAAATGAGCAATGGCGGCGGCAACCAGAAAGTCAGCCGCAAACATCGTCGCCATTATGGCCAAGGTTACGGCATGCAAATGGGATATGGCTATAATCCGGGCTTCGGCGCAGGCTTTGGTTATGGCGGCACAGTGGTTCATTATGGCCCAGTATTATCAAAGAGCGGCGGCTTCTAATCTCAGTTCCGACTAACCGGGACGGCGAAGATCGAGGGGTGGAGCAATCCACCCCTTTTTTGCATCAATGCGTTAGCGCGTAGAGTGAAACGGCACAGGCGATTGAAACGTTCAAACTTTTGATCACACCCGGCATATCAATGCGGGCCACTTCATTGCAGGTTTTGGCAGTGAGTTGACGTAAGCCCTTACCTTCCGCACCCAATACCAATGCAAGTGGGCGAGTCTTGGCGACATTTGCCATGTCAGTTTCGGCTTCAGAATCAAGCCCAACAAGATGAAAGCCATAGCCAGATAATTCATCCATGGCGCGAGCCAGATTGGTTATGGTCACATAAGGCACGTGTTCATAGGCACCTGAAGCAGCTTTGAAAAATACTCCTGAAGCTTCGGCTGAATGACGAGCAGTAACGACAACGGCCGAAACATTAAACGCAGCGCATGAGCGCATAATGGCACCAACGTTGTGGGGGTCGGTTACTTGATCAAGCAACACGATTAAACCTTCACGCGACACTTCATCGAGGCGTGGCTGGTGCAACGGTTTTGCTTCGAGGATAATTCCTTGATGCACAGCGTCAGCTGATTTCAGCATATGGTCTAGCAAACGTGGATGCACAATTTCAGGGGTGATTTGAACGCCCGGCGCATCTTCCTTCAAGCGCAGAAAAGCATTTTCGGTACACCAGAGATTGACTGGCTTGCGCTTCGTGTTTTTCAATGCTTCGGTCACGGGGTGTGCGCCGTAAATTAAATCATTCTCAGGGTTCGCAGTTAGAACGCGCTCAGGCGTGCGCGGTGTTAATGGCTTGCCTGACTTCTGAAATTCCTTGGCTTTTTGAACGCCAGGAGCTGGGGTGTTGCGGAAGAATGGCTTTTTACCAAAAGTTTTCTTTGTGCGCGGATTTGTGGGTTTTGTGGACATGGGTGTTTCTATAGCGCAAGAATTTTCAAAAACTAGCGGAATTGCTGCCACCCTGTTGCCTCACTTGCCAAATAAGGCTAGTTGCAGCGCATCTAAACCGGAGAAAATGATGAAACGATTCCTGATTGCCGCTTTGGCTTTGACGACACTTGCGGCCCCTAGCTTTGCTGCAACTCTGAAAATTGAAACAACGAAAAACTGCAGTTTTAATGTTGAAATGTTGCCTGATTTAGCGCCAAAACATGTTGCGCAGATCACCAAATTAGCAGCTGCTGGTTTTTATAATGGTATTGTGTTTCACCGCGTGATTGACGGCTTTATGGCGCAAACGGGTGACCCAACGGGCACAGGCGCTGGCGGTTCGAAAGAACCAAATCTTCCTGCTGAATTTTCGAAAAAGCCATTTGTGCGCGGCACAGTGGGCATGGCGCGTTCGTCTGATCCGAATTCTGCAAACAGCCAGTTCTTTGTAATGTTCGCAGACGGCGCATTTTTGAACGGCCAATATACCGTGTTTGGCCATGTTGATGGCGAAGGCATGAAATGCGTTGACCAGATCAACAAAGGCGAACCACCAGCAAATCCAGACAAAATGACAAAGGTAACTGTGCAATAATGGTTGATCTCGAAAATACACTTTATGTAGACCTTGAAAAAGGTCGCGTGACAATTGAGTTGTTGCATAAGTTGGCTCCTGGCCATGTGGCCCGCATCAAGGAATTGGCGCGCGAAAAATTTTACGATGGCGTGGTGTTTCACCGTGTAATCGAAGGCTTTATGGCCCAAGGCGGCGACCCAACCGGAACGGGCATGGGCGGCTCGAAGAAGCCTGATCTCAAGGCCGAATTCTCGAAAGAGCCACATGTTAAGGGCATTTGCTCAATGGCGCGTTCGTCCAATCCAAACTCCGCCAACAGCCAGTTTTTCATCTGCTTTGGCGATGCAAAGTTCCTCGACAATCAATACACGGTTTGGGGTCGGGTAACCGATGGGATGAATTTGGTTGATGGTTTGAAGCGTGGCGAACCGCCAAAGAACCCAGACAAGATCGTGACGATGCGTGTTGCGGCTGACGCTGCTTAATTTTTAAGGTATTGATCGGCGACGAGGCTTTTTGAATTATGCGCGTCGCCGATTTTGATTTTGAACTTCCGCCGGAAAACATCGCGCTTCGGCCTGTGACGCCGCGCGAAGCTGCTAAATTATTAGTGGTTCAGGATGGCGTTTTTGCTGATTTGTGTGTGGGTGATCTGCCCAGCCAATTGCGGCGTGGCGACCTTTTAATTTTTAATAACACGAAAGTCATTCCGGCTGCATTGTCAGGCAATCGAGTGGGGCGTCTTGGCACAACGCCAAAGATTGAGGCATTGCTGCATTTGCGATTAGACGGCGCGACGTGGAAGGCTTTTGTAAAGCCTGCCAAAAAACTTCAGGTTGGTGATCAAATCCTTTTCACCTTCAACCGTCACTCCCGCGAAGGCGGGAGTCCATCACAAAACCCAAATGATGCAGAATTTGTGATGGATTCCCGCCTTCGTGGGAATGACGATTTGATAGGGTTTATTGATGAAAAAGGGGAGGCTGGCGAAGTTACAATTCGGTTTGATAAAACTGGAACGGAACTTGACATTGCGCTCACCCAAGTTGGGCGCGTGCCACTGCCACCCTATATTGAATCTAAACGCGCTCAAGATTTGCAGGACAAATCTGACTATCAAACCATCTATGCTCAAAAATCAGGCGCGGTGGCAGCACCTACTGCTGGTTTGCACTTCACAGCTGAACTCATGAAATCGTTGCAAGATGCTGGAATTGGATCAGAATTTGTAACTCTGCATGTTGGTGCGGGCACATTTTTGCCTGTAAAAGCTGATGATACGCGCGACCATAAAATGCATGCGGAATGGGGCGAGGTTTCGGTTAAGATTTTGAATCATATTCAAGCTGTAAAGGCTTCTGGTGGAAGGGTAATTGCCGTTGGAACGACCTCGCTCAGATTGCTTGAAAGTGCTGCATGCAAACCCTTTTCAGGTACGACAGATATTTTTATCACACCCGGATATAAGTTTAATACTGTGGACGGCTTGATGACCAATTTCCATTTGCCGCGTTCCACTTTGTTCATGCTGGTCTGCGCCTTCGCCGGAACTGACACGATGAAGGCGGCTTATGCTCATGCCATCGCGCAAAACTATCGGTTCTATTCCTATGGCGATGCCAGCCTGCTATGGCCTGCCATATGACGCAAGAATTCGGATTTACCCTTCATAAAAAAGACGGTTTAGCGCGGCGTGGCACGGTGCACACAGGGCGCGGCGACATTCGCACACCAGCTTTTATGCCAGTGGGCACTGTTGGCACTGTGAAGGGACTCTATCTCAATCAGGTCAAAGAAACTGGGGCCGATATTATTCTTGGAAACACCTATCACCTGATGCTGCGCCCCGGTGCTGAACAGGTGGCCAAGCTGGGTGGACTTCATAAGTTCATCGGTTGGGAAGGGCCAATCTTGACCGATTCTGGCGGCTTTCAAATTATGTCGCTGTCAAAAATCCGCAAGATCAAAGAAACGGGCGCAACATTTCAATCCCACATCGACGGCCGCAAATATGAGCTGACGCCGGAACGTGCGATGGAAATTCAGCGTCTGCTCGGTTCTGATATTCAGATGCAGCTTGATCAATGTTTGGAACTTCCGCATTCTGAAGCTGAAGGCGAAAAAGCTATGGAGCTGTCGCTGCGTTGGGCTGCACGTTCGCGCACCGCGTTTGGTTCGCAACCGGGCAGGGGCAATTTTGGTATCGTGCAAGGTGGAACCAATGAGCGATTGCGCTTGAAAAGCGCTGATGGCCTGCGCCAGATTGGCTTTGAAGGCTATGCGATTGGTGGCCTTGCTGTGGGTGAAGGCCAAGAGCTTATGTTGCAGACCATCGATTTCACAGCACCTACTTTGCCTGAAGATAAACCACGCTATTTGATGGGTGTTGGCACGCCAGAAGATTTACTGGAAGCAGTGGCGCGCGGCATTGATATGTTTGATTGTGTGATGCCAACACGCTCAGGCCGCCATGGTCAAGCGTTTACGCGCTTTGGCCGGATTAACATCCGCAATGCAAAACACGCTGATGATACGCGGCCGCTTGATGCTGAGCATTCATGCCCCGCAATGTCGCAATACTCACGCGCCTATTTGCACCACCTCATGCGTTCGGGAGAACTGCTCGGCATGATGCTTTTGAGCTGGGCCAACATTGCCTATTATCAATCGCTGATGCAGGGCATGCGCGACGCAATTGACGCCGGAAAATTTGAAGAATTCCGCGTGGCCACGCATGCGCAATGGAAGCGTGGGGACATCTGACGTCCTCTACCGCAGAGCGGGAGAGGAAAGGGGCCCAATGCAAAGCATTGGGATAGGCGAGGGCCTGCGCCTTTTGAAAGAACCCTCATCTATCCCATCTCACTTCGTTCGATTGGCGCCTCTCTTCTCCCGCAAGCGGTAGAAGACGATATCACTTCCCACCACCGCCCGTATGTTCACCTTCACGCGTTAGATAATAGGCGCATAGAATTGGAATAAAGGTCACTGCGATAACAATGATAGCCACTACATTCGTAATGGGGCGTTGGCGCGGTCGGATCAATTCTTGCAGCATCCAGATTGGCAGCGTTGATTGCTGGCCTGCTGTGAAAGTTGTCACGATAACTTCATCGAATGACAGTGCAAACGCTAACATGCCGCCCGCCAGCAAGGCAGATGCGATTTGCGGCAACACCACGTAACGAAACGTTTGAAATCCGTCCGCGCCCAAATCCATCGATGCCTCCACCATGTTGCTGTTGATCCGGCGAAAACGCGCCAGCACATTGTTGTAAACCACCACGATGCAAAATGTAGCGTGGCCTAAAATGATTGTCCAAGTGGAGAATGGGATGTTCATAATGTCGAAGGCTGAACGAAGCGCTATGCCAGTGATGATGCCGGGGAGGGCGATCGGCAAAATGAAAAGCAGCGACAAATAATCCTTGCCGTAAAATTTGGCGCGGACGAGGGCAGCGGCGGCCAGTGTTCCGAATATCAATGCTAACACCGTAGCGACGGCGGCGACTTTGATTGAAAGATAAAGCGGCCCCCAGATATCAGGGCGATCAAACCATGCGGCGCTAAACCATTTGGTGGTAAAGCCAGGCGGTGGAAATTGGAATGATTTTTCTTCCGTCGTGAAGGCATAAAGAAAGATCAGCAACAGCGGCAAATGCAGAAATAACAATCCTGCTGCCGCACCAATTTTTAATCCCCAGCCAGCTTCAGAGCGCATCGAATGCTCCTGCACGTTTGGCCAGTGCCAGATAGACTCCCATGATCAACATGGGCACCACAGTGAAGGCCGCCGCCAGCGGCACATCGCCCGCCGTGCCCTGCAGCGTGTAAACAGCTTGGCCAACGAAGGGCCGCGAATTGCCAACGATTTGCGGGATGATGTAATCACCCAGTGTGAGGGAGAATGTGAAGATTGATCCAGCTATAACGCCGGGCAAAGCCAATGGAAGGATCACTGTTCTGAACGTCTGGCGCGGTGTTGCGCCCAAATCAGCTGAAGCCTCGATGAAGTTTTTAGGCACGCGTTCAAGCGAGGCCTGCAATGGCAAGATCATATAAGGCAGCCAGATGTAAAGGAATACGAGGAAGGTTCCGATATAGCTAAATGAAAGGGACGATCCGCCGATGACGGGTGTGGCTAATAGGCGATCCAATATCCAGCCCGCATTCACTGAATTGAACGCCCAAGTGATTATACCTTCTTTGGCAAGGATCAGTTTCCATGCATAAACTTTCACGAGATAGCTCGACCACAACGGCATCATAACTGCCAGATAAAACAGCGCTTTAGTTTTGCCGCGTGCAAAACGTGCCGCATAATAGGCGATTGGGAATGCGACTATGGCGGAAGCGATCGTAACGACGGTGGCCATGGCCACGGTGCGACCTATGGTTTGCAAGTTTGAGGTTTCGAAAAGTTGGCCATAAGTTGAAAGCGTGAACTCGTGAATGATAATGCCAGAGAAATCGTCGAGGTGATAAAAGCTTTGCAACAACAGCGCGAGGAGTGACCCAATATAGACAATGCCAATCCAAGCCAGAGGTGGCCCGAGTAACATGGCCGTGAGGGCGTCGGGCCTTTTGTAAAATAAATCAGATAGAGCTCGCATCAAGCCTTTTCCATTTCAACAATGGCATCTCTCGCCCAGATGAAGCGAACCGTTTGGCCCTCTGCCAAGACTTTTGAAGTTGCGGGCAGGGTGGCAGAAAGTCTTGTGCCTTTGGCGTCAATCACCACGCGGGTGACAGCGCCTTGATAATGAATTGAAGTAATGCGGCCCTCGGCATTGAATTGATTACTGACGACTTTTTGATTGCCAGTGAGGATATTGATTTTCTCCGGACGCAAGCTCACCCACGCTTCCGGCCCACCATGGGCTTTTGAAAACTCAGGCGACATCACGTTTGATGAACCCACGAAATCAGCCACGAAGCGCGAACGGGGGCGCTCATAAATTTCCGACGGCGGGCCGACCTGAACAATCTTTCCTTCATTGAAAATTGCCACACGATCTGCCATCGACAAAGCCTCGCCTTGATCATGTGTAACGAACACGAATGTGATGCCCAGTTGGCGCTGCAAATGTTTCAGTTCTTCTTGCATTTGCTCGCGCAATTTCAGATCCAACGCGCCCAATGGTTCATCTAACAATAGAACTTTCGGTTCGTTAACCAGCGCACGAGCCAAGGCCACACGTTGGCGCTGGCCACCAGAAAGTTGAGCGGGGCGACGGTCACCGTAACCGCTTAGCTTGACCATATCGAGAGCTTGTTTGGCCGCAACTTCGCGGTCAGCGCGAGCCACGTTTTTGATCATTAACCCATAAGCCACATTCTCGCCCACCGTCATATGTGGGAACAGCGCATAGTCTTGAAACACGGTGTTCACGTTGCGCTTGTAGGGGGGCAGGCCTGTTGCATCTTCGCCGAAGATGGAAATTGTGCCGGATGTGGGTTGTTCAAATCCCGCGATTAAACGCAAGCATGTGGTTTTGCCGGAACCAGATGGGCCAAGCATGGCAAAGAATTCACCTTCTGCGATGTCGATTGTAACGTCATCAACAGCGCGGGTTTGGCCGAAATGGCGGGTAACGTTTTGGAATGAGACGGCGTGTGTCATGGTTTATCCATCGCAAACTCTTTGATCGTCACCCCAGCGAAAGCTGGGGCCCCGCTTCAAACATGCAGATTAATGTAAAAAAGCGGGGTTCCAGCTTTCGCTGGAATGACGGCTAAGTAAAAGTTGCTCGGTGTGTTGTTACTTCCCCTGAACGGCCAGATAGTCCTTAGCCCATTGCGAGTATGAAACGCATGTGCCTTCGGCTTCGCATTTGCCGGTCGGCGTGCGCCAAAACCAGATTTTGTCGAAGTTGGCCATGCCGTTTGTGTCGCAACCAGCGTCGGTCAACAGCGCGTTGCCTTTGCAAGCGGCGTTCACAGCAGGAACTGAGCCAAACCAAGCAGCCACATCGCCTTGAACTTTCGCATCAAGCGAGTGGTTGAGCCAAGCGTAAGCGCAGTTTGGATGTGCGGCTTCGGCGTGCATCATGGTTGTGTCGGCCCAGCCTGTGGCACCTTCTTCAGGAATCGTCGATGCAATTGGCGTTTTGGCCATCACGGCTTTATCAGCCTGCAGCAAGTTCACTTGGTAGGGCCACGATGATGAAGCAACCACACCTTCATTTTTGAAGTCTTCGGTTTGAACGGTGGCGTCACTCCAATAACGGCCAACCAAGGCGCGTTGACCAGTGGCAAGTGCGAGGGCTGCTGCATATTGATCTTTGTTCAATTCATAGGGGTTCTTGATGCCAAGTTCTGGCTTCTTGTGCATCAAGTAAAGTGCTGCATCCGCAATGGCGATTGCGCCATAATAGGCTTGCACGCGGCCCTTATTGGATTTTCCATCCGGCAAATTTTGCTCTTCAAACACAACCGACCAGCTCTTTGGTGCTTCTTTGAAGACGTTGGTGTTATAGGCCAAAACATTTGGGCCCCATTGATAGGGCGTACCATAGTGAACGCCTTCAACAGTGTGCCAAGGCGCATCTTGCAAACGCTTGTCTACATTGGCCCAATTTGGAATTTTTGAAACGTCGATGGCTTGAACTTTCTTGCCAGCAATTAGGCGGAGTGAAGCATCGCCAGAAGCCGTCACCAAGTCAAAGCCACCTTGGTTCATCAAGGTCACCATTTCATCCGACGACGCAGCAGTTTTGACGTTTACTTTGCAACCTGATTCTTTTTCAAAACTGGTCACCCAGTCATAGGCCTTATCGCTTGCACCACTTTCAATATAACCCGGCCACGCCACGATGTTGAGTTCGGATTCGTTGGCAGCAAAAGCAAATGTGTTGAAGCCATTTGCTAAAATTGATGTGGTTGCGCAAAGTGCTACCATTGCATTTTTCGTAAATTTCATATTGTTTCTCCCTTTGTAAAATGGAGATTAGCGCTGAATGCGATTGTGGATCAAGCGGCCAATGGCAATACTTGCTGAAAATGCCACATGCGGCCTCGTGGTTGAAAATGGGGTGATCGTCGAAACTGTCGCCGCTAATGTTACACCAATCCACGACCAAGTTTTTGACGCAAGCCAGCATGTTGTCATTCCCGGCCTCGTCAACACGCATCATCATTTTTATCAAACGCTAACCCGCGCCCATCCCAACGCCATCAATAAGGAATTGTTTGATTGGTTGAAAGCGCTCTATCCGCTCTGGGCGCGCCTGACTCCTGAAGCCCATAGAATAGCGACTCGGCATGCTTTGACTGAATTATTGATGTCGGGCGTTACCACCACATCTGATCATCATTATGTTTTTCCGGGCGGGCTTGATGAAGCGATGGATATTCAAGTGGAAGAAGCTAATCGTGTAGGTGTGCGCATGATGGTGACGCGTGGATCGATGAATCTTTCGGAGAAAGATGGGGGTTTGCCGCCCGATTCAGTTGTGCAAGATCACGATACGATTTTGGCTGACTGTGAACGTGTGATTGGAAAATATCACCAACGGGGTGCTGGTGCTACAATTCAAATTGCTCTGGCTCCATGTTCGCCCTTCTCAGTCACGCGCGAATTAATGCGAGAAACAGCTGCACTTGCCGCCAAACATGATTGTCGTCTGCACACACATTTGGCCGAGACGCGTGATGAAGAGGAATTCTGCAAATCTATTTTTGGAATGCGGCCATTAGATTATTTGGAGGACTGCGGCTGGTTGAACAATCGCACATGGTTGGCGCATGGCATTCACTTTAATGATGCTGATATTGCCAAGCTTGGCAAACATGGCGTGGGCGTGTGTCACTGCCCAACATCAAACATGACATTGGCTTCCGGACAATGCCGCACCTGCGAACTTGAAACCGCAGGTGTAGCAGTTGGGCTTGGCGTTGATGGTTCTGCGTCTAATGACTCGTCCAACCTGATGGAGGGCGTTCGCCACGCACTGATGCTGAACCGGCTGACTTACGGCCAAAAGGTCACACATCTGGATGCTTTGCGCTGGGCCACGGAAGGTTCAGCCAAATGTCTGGGGCGAGATGACATCGGCAAAATTGCTGTTGGAAGACATGCTGATCTGGCATTTTTCAAATTCGACGAGCTGCGTTTTTCTGGCGCTGGCGATCCATTGGCGGCGTTGGTTTTGTGCGGAGCACACCGTGCAGACCGCGTTATGGTGGGCGGTCAATGGCGTTTGATTGACGGTTTGCCCATCTCGGTTGATTTGGGCGAGCTGATGCACGCCCACAAAAAACAGGCAAAGCGCTTCCTCGAAGTCATTTGACGTGGCCAATTGGCATGTTAATGTCATGCAACAAAGTTTCCTTTGGGGGGTATGCCTTTTGGCGAATGCGGCGGCACAGACAGCAGTGGTGGTTGATGATTTGCATAAATCATTCGGGCCACTCGAAGTATTAAAGGGCGTTAACCTTACGGCAAAACAGGGCGATGTGGTTTCGATGATTGGCTCGTCGGGCTCTGGCAAAAGCACATTCCTGCGCTGCATTAATTTTCTTGAACTGCCATCGCGCGGTCGTATCGTGGTTACTGGCGAAGAGATTACATTGAAGCCGGGCACCGACGGAAATATGCATCCAACGGATCGTCGTCAAGTTGAACGCATTCGAACCAAACTCGGCATGGTGTTTCAAAGTTTCAATCTCTGGCAACACATGACCGTTCTGCAAAATGTCATCGAAGCGCCAGTCCATGTTTTGAAACTCAGCAAAAAAGAAGCCACCGAGCGCGGCGAAGCTTTGCTTCACAAGGTTGGTCTCTTCGAAAAACGCGACCAATATCCGTCATTCCTGTCTGGTGGCCAGCAGCAACGTGCCGCCATCGCGCGGGCCTTGTGCATGGAACCTAAGGTTATGTTGTTTGATGAACCGACTTCAGCCCTTGACCCTGAGTTGGTAGGCGAAGTTTTAAAAGTTATTCGTAATTTGGCGGAAGAGGGGCGTACCATGATTTTGGTGACGCACGAAATGAAATTTGCCCGCGATGTGTCTTCACACGTCATGTATTTGCACAAGGGCATCGTGGAAGAAGAGGGGCCACCTTCACAAGTATTTGGCACACCTAGGAGCGAGCGCTGCAAGCAATTCGTTTCCAGTATTCATTAGTGATGAGCGAATCGAGGAACTGGGTCTGACATCCGGGAGCAGGGTTAGAACTTTATCTTGATTAGAAAATTAGGGAGAAGAAAATGAAATATACAAAGAGACTATTCATGACAGCGGTAGCCGCTGCCTCAATATTTGCTGCAACACCAGCTTTTGCTGATTTGAAATTTGGCGTAGATATCTCGCCATATCCTCCATTCACCTCGAAAGATCCATCAGGTGTTATGGTCGGTTGGGAAGCTGATTTCATGGCTGCATTGTGCGAAGAAATTAAAGAAAAATGCGCCTTTGAACCAACGGCGTGGGACGGCATTATTCCAGCCCTGACCGCCAAGAAATTTGACGCTATTATGTCGTCTATGTCAGTCACGCCAGAGCGCATGAAGACGATCGATTACTCCAAGATCTATTATAATTCGGCAGCCGTTATTATCGGCCCGAAAAGTGACGATAAGGATTTCTCGCCTGAACATCTTTCTGGTAAAACCATTGGTGTACAAAACGCAACAACCCACGCCAATTATCTTGATAAATATTACAAGCCTAAGGGTGCGACCATCAAGGGTTATGCTGGTCAAGACGAAGCTAACGCTGATTTGACTGCTGGCCGTGTTGATTACATCATGGCTGACGGCGTGACCTTGGGTGCTTATCTTGATTCAGAAGCTGGTGCTTGCTGTGAGCAAAAGGGTGCTGTTCCCATTGATGTTGAAATTCTGGGGCCAGGTGTTGGCATTGGCATCCGCAAGGAAGACACTGCTTTGATGGAAAAAATCAACGCCGGAATCATAGCACTTCGCGATAAAGGCTTCTTTGAAGCCAACACTGAAAAATGGAAGTTGACGGGCAAGTTGATTTTGCCAAAAGACATGAAATAACTGAATGGGCCACCTTCACCAAGGTGGCCCAATTTCTTGGAGACGAATTTGTTTTTAGCTATAGCCCCACTCTCCGAGCTTTTGTCTTATGGTGACAAAGGGTATTTGGATGAATTGATCGCGGGCGCGTTCAAAACCATCATTATTTCTTTTTTTGCATATCTCTTCGGTATTAGTTTGGGTTTGTTTGGTGCCCTTGGCAAACTATCCGGAGGCCGTTTTCTGCGCTTCTTGCTCAACACATACACAACAGTGTTTCGCGCCGTACCTGAACTTGTGTTGATCATGTTGCTCTATTACGCTGGTACAGATGGCTTGAACCGTGTCATGATTGCAATTGGCGTTGGGCCCATTGAACTCAATGGTGTGGCTGTTGCCATTTTCGTGCTTGGCTTTGTGCAGGGCGCTTACTCAACAGAAGTGTTGCGTGCGGCCATTCAAGCTGTGCCTCTTGGTCAATTAGAAGCGGCCAGAGCTTATGGCATGGCGCCAGTCACGCTGTTTCGGCGCATCACGCTTCCCGCAATGCTGCCCTACGCTATTCCTGGAATGGCTAATTTGTGGCTCAACATCACGAAAGATTCCGCATTGGTGTCTGTGGTCGGAACAATTGAACTTGCCAATGCCACGCGTATTGCAGCGGGTGGATCCAAATATTATATGACATTTTATATGATAGCGGCATTGGTCTATTGGTCTATTTCAATTGTTTCAAACATGGGTTTTGGTTGGCTCGAAAACCGCGTAAGACGCGGCCAACCTAAATTGGCGTGAGCAGCAAATGAATTGGAGCTGGCTCGCAAATGCTGAGTATATCCATCTGCTTGGTGTTGGCCTTTTTTATACTTTAATTCTGCTTTTCGGATCGGTTTTTTTTGGTTTCATCCTCGCGGTGCCAATTGGTCTGGTGCAGGTCACTGGGCCTGCTTATCTTAGAATACCCGCGAAAATATTTTGCTCATTCATTCGCGGAACACCTTTGCTCATTCAAATGTGGTTGCTCTACTATGGTCTAGGTTCGCTTTTTCCGTCCGTTCCGTGGCTGCGAAGTAGCTTTATGTGGCCGATACTGCGTGAAGGTTTCTACTATGCAATGTTATCTCTAAGCCTCAGCGTTGCAGGCTATGAAGGTGAAATTATGCGTGGTGCATTTTTGGGTGTGCCGCGTGGGGAATTGGAAGCTGCGCGCGCATTTGGCATGAGCAGCTGGAATGTTTTAAGACGCGTGTGGTTTCCCCGTGCCGCGTTGCAGGTGTTACCCACATTGACTGGTGAAATGATAAGCCAGCTTAAATCAACACCATTGGCCTTCACTGTGACCGTGATGGATTTAATGGGCGCGCGTTTCAAAATCAGTTCCGACACTTACATCATTTATGAACCGTTGATATTGATTGCGGTTTTGTACATGGCCCTCACATTCATCATCACGCGGGGCTTTAATTATCTGGAGCAGTTGGTGCCGCAACGGCGATGATTGACGAACTGATTGCCATCCGCCGCGATTTGCACATGCATCCAGAATTAGCATTTGAAGAACACCGCACATCCAAAATTGTTGCCGAAGAACTTAGCCGCTTGGGCATTAAAGTGACCAAAGGCGTTGCCGGAACAGGCGTTGTCGGCACGTTGGTCAACGGCACAAGCAGCAAAGTGATCGGCATTCGTGCTGATATGGATGCACTTCCCATTCACGAAACCACAGGCCTCGCCTATGCTTCACGCTATGCTGGAAAAATGCATGCCTGTGGTCATGATGGCCACACGGCAATGTTGCTTGGTTTGGCCCGCTTTCTCTCTGAAACCAAAAATTTTGACGGAACGGTTCATCTGATTTTTCAGCCCGCCGAAGAAGACATCAGCGGCGCATACCGGATGGTGCAAGAAGGATTTTTCAAAAGCTTTAAGTGTGATCAAATTTTTGCGCTTCATAACATGCCGGGTGAGCCAATTGGTCAGGTGCGCGTGCGGGCAGGGGCGATCACAGCTTCAATTGCTATTGTGAATGTCACCATCCGTGGTGTCGGTGGGCATGGCGCATTTCCACATCAAGCCTTTGATCCCATTGTCGCGGCATCCAGCGCTGTCATGGCCTTGCAAACTGTCGTGTCGCGAAACACTGATCCGTTGGATCCCGTGGCCGTCACTGTGGGTGCGATCAATGGTGGCGTTTTGGCAACCGCCATCCCGGAAACAGTGACATTAAAAATCGGCGTCCGCACCTGTTCAAACACATCGCGCCAAATGATGGCAGAACGCATCCCACTTTTATTCAAAGCTCAGGCCGCTTCCTTTGGCTGTGTGGCCGAAATTGTATACGGCGACGGCATCATTTATTCGGCTTGCATCAATGATGCGACCGCAGCCAAAGCTGTTCGCGATACAGCTCTTGATTTGGGGCAAAGCCCATCATCAATTGATCTGCCCGGCCCTTATATGTTCTCGGAAGATTTTGCATTTATGCTTGAAGAAGTGCCAGGCGCCTATTTTGGCATCGGTAATGGGCCATCCAAAAACCTTCATGAATCAAGCTATGATTTCAATGACGAGCTGTTAGTCCGTGGAACCCACTTCTGGGCGTCGCTGGTACAGAGACAATTAAAAGTCTAGGCCGGGTTGTACGAAATGGGCGTTGTAAGTTTTGATAACGCGGTTCATTAAAAGGCAATGACCACACATCCCGCAGAAAATCCACCATCCAAACTTTCCCACAAAGAGGTCATTTGGATCATCTTCGGTGTTGTCGTTGCCATGTTTCTGGCAGCCCTCGATCAGACCATTGTGGTCACTGCCATGCCAACAATTGGCCGCGCCCTCTAGATGTTCAGTCCCGGGGTTTGATGGTACAGTTTTGTCCATCGAATGGAAGGAGGCACCATGGGCTTGGTTATTTCCGGAACAAGTTTGGGCATCATTTATCTTGACGGAACCGAGACAGACCCAAATGTATTGCTGCGGCAGGCTGATCTTGCCTTGTTCAGGGCGAAGGAAACTGAACGCGGCAGTTTCAGGTTTTATGAACCTGAAATGGATGTAGAGCGTGAAAGAATGCGTTCATCAGAGGTTGATCTTAAGTTAGCTTTGGGGCGCAATGAATTTGTTCTGCATTACCAACCCATCATCAATGTGAGCAACGGCGAAACATCAGGCGTTGAGGCTTTGATCCGTTGGAAACATCCCAACCTTGGCATGGTTCCGCCAATGGATTTTATTCCTCTTGCGGAGGAAACTGGTGCGATCAATAAGATTGGTGAATGGGTTTTGCAACAAGTTTGTCATGACGTAAAATTAATGCCGGATCATATCAAAGTTGCTGTTAATATTTCTGCTGTTCAGTTTTTCAACGTCGCTTTGCCCCTGCAGATTGTTGCCGCTTTAAACAGTGCCGATTTAAAGCCGCACAGGCTGGAACTGGAAATGACGGAGTCAATTCTAATGTCTAATGACGCGCTTGCGCGCCAGATGCTGCCAAGTTTGTGCAATATCGGTGTTGGTGTTGCCTTAGATGATTTTGGAACGGGTTTCTCGTCGCTGAGTTATTTGAAAGATTTTGAGTTTGATAAAATCAAAATAGACAAATCATTTTTGAAGAAAAGCATTGGAGATAAAAACTCTACTATTGTTCAGGCTATTGCATTTTTGAGCACCAATTTGGGGGTGACCACAACAGCTGAAGGTGTTGAAACAGTTGACCAGTTCAATGCCATCAGCAGGCAAGGTTGCACAGAAGTGCAGGGCTATCTTTTTGGCAATCAGTTGCCTGTGAGTGATGTTTTGAATAACTTTAAATTGAACCCCGAGAAGCGGGCATAATTCGATTGGCGAAGTGCTTTGGCCGAGCTTGCAATCAGGCCTTGCAAACCCCACTACAGTTGTTTGCGAATCGTCCGATTTTAGCAAAGTTGAATAGTTCATCTGAGTGCGCTGTTTTTTTGTAACAGAATTCAAAATATAAATTCAATCGCGATAGCCCGCATTTGGACAAGACACCTCCAAACTCAATACGAGGGTTCGATTCCTTTCACCCGCTCCAACTACCACTCCGCAAGTTTATGGCTAACGATGGTAGTTTGGTTTCGGCAACGCCATTGGATTTGGATTTTGGACGACCCATTTTACCGCCATTTCACAAAGTTCGGTGCAATCGCCACTCTTTGCTTTGATCAGTCCAATGTTCTTCTGCGTGCGAGTGAGACAATTCTCGGTCAGCGCAGCACCAGTTCTCAAATGGGCGAGATAGGCATCCGCCATCTTCTTGTAGTCACCGTCCCAGTTCACACCGCCATTGCGTTCCAATTCATCACAAATGCGGCTGGCAATACGAATGACTTCACCCTGAACATTTGCCGCAGAACCACTTGACGGAACAAGCAACTGATAGAGCTGTTCAAATTGCTCTTGCCAGGGTCCCTCCTTCACGATGATTTTTGTAGTACTGTCATGATATATTCGCTTGGCGACGGGGGCGACACCAAACAGCTGATAGAGTTTTGTCAATCCGGTGTCAGTTTCGGCGAGGAGATCAGCGTTGAATCCTGCCCGGTGAAATTCAAAATTTTCACCGATTTTCCGTGCGAGAGATTGGAGATCCGCGGA
>JAYTUV010000110.1:0-4651 GCA_043744395.1 Aestuariivirga sp. | reverse complement strand
GGTATTCTCCATTGCGCATGGCAAAGTACATCGGCACGTCAAGTGCAAACTCGACGTAGCGTTCGATGCTCATGCCATCTTCGAACACGAATGGTGTCATGCCAGCGCGCGCATTATCAGTGTCTGTCCACACATGGCTGCGGAATGATTGATAGCCGTTGGGTTTGCCTTCGAGGAACGGCGAGTTAGCGAAGAGAGCTGTGGCCAGTGGTTGCAGAGCAATTGATGTGCGCAGTTTTTTCACCATGTCGGCTTCGTCAGCATAATCGAGGTTCACTTGCACAGTGCATGTGCGGAACATCATATCTCGGCCCATGGTGCCGACCTTGTCCATATAAGGCGCCATAATTTTATAGCGGCCCTTGGGCATGACCGGGGTTTCGGCCCGCGTCCACACCGGGCTTGCACCTAAACCCAAAAAGCCGATGCCTAGTTTGTCGCCAATGTGGCGCACTTGTTTTAAGTGTTCAGAAATCTCGACGCAAGTTTCCCCGACAGTCTCAAGCGGCGCACCCGAAAGCTCAAACTGCCCGCCGGGTTCGAGCGAAATATTAGCAAGAGAATTTGGATCAGACAGCGCGATGATGTGCTCGCCTTCATAGACGCCTTGCCAACAATAGGAATCGCGCAGGCCTTCTAACAGCGCACGAATTGAACGCGCTCCGACATAAGGAACGGGCCCATGAGTGTCTTTCAGAAACGCAAATTTCTCATGCTCTGTGCCAATGCGCCATTTGGATTTAGGTTTGAATCCCTCGGTGAAGTAAGAGATCAATTGATCTTTACTTTCGATTGGTGCGCGTGCTTGCTCAGTATCGGGCGTTGGTCCGCTCACTTTTTATTTTTTCCCATTGTTGCCTTTTCTCCATGTAAGCATTTGCTGTGACAGCAGCAAGTAGCATTCTGTTACATGTGCTATTACTATTTGTGAGAGCTGCCCCAGTCGCCAAGCTTAGCTTGCACCAAAGCGAGTGCCGCAATTGCCACTGTGTCTGCCCGCATAATGCGGGGCCCCAGCTTAATTCCCCTTACAAAAGGTAATGATTTCAGATTTTTGCGCTCGTCTTCTGTAAAACCACCCTCAGGGCCAACACACACTGCAAGTGGAAGTTTAAGGCCTTCAAGTGCTTGTAACGGATCCGAAACAGTTGCCGTTTCGTCGCAGAAAATCAAGGTACGAGACGGGTTCCAAGCCTTTAATGCTGCATCAAATTTTAGTGGTTCAAGCACTTCAGGCAGAAAAACAAGATTGCACTGTTCTGCCGCTTCAATGACGTTTGCCCGCATACGCTCGAGGTTTACACGCTCGGCGATGGTGCGAGCGGTGATGATGGGGCGAAGACGTCTCGCCCCCAATTCAGTTGCTTTCTGCACCAGATAATCCAGCCGTTGATGTTTGATGGGTGCAAAGAGATAATCAATATCAGGTGGTGGCGTTGCCTCGCTCAGTTTCTTTTCGATTCGGATGCGAACTGATTTCTTCCCCGCCTCTGTGATGTAAGCCAACCACTCGCCGTCTGTGCTGTTAAACACCTGCACAGTATCGCCTGCACCATGGCGAAGCACATTCACCAAATAATGTCCCTGCTCGCGTTCCAGCGCAATTTCAGCATTGGTTGATAATGCGGCATCAAGGTGCAAGCGGGGTGTGGTTTTTGCCATGGGCTTTGTGTATCACGGCGACGATGAGCGAAACAACAAAGATTGCGGATGCGGTAAAGGCCAGTTGGGTGGAAAGCCTCCCTTCAACTCTGATCCCCTATGCGCAATTGATGCGGCTTGATCGCCCGATTGGGTGGTGGCTTTTATTACTGCCGTGTTGGTGGGGCTTGGCATTGGCACAAATTGCTGCTGGCGGCGGCTTGCCAGATTTATGGAAAGCATTTTTGTTTTTGGTTGGTGCCATTGTTATGCGCGGTGCGGGCTGCACGCTGAATGATATTGTTGACCGCGATATTGATGACAAAGTTCAGCGCACGCGCATGCGTCCCCTGCCCGCTGGATTGATCAGTTTGCGCGGTGCATTTGTTTTTTTAATCGCGCAGCTTTTAGTGGGGCTGCTCATACTGGTTCAATTCAATCGACTGACGATCATTACCGCAATCGCTTCATTGGCTATTGTTGCTGTTTACCCCTTTATGAAGCGCGTCACCTATTGGCCGCAGGTGGTTTTAGGGTTTGCGTTTAACTGGGGTGCTTTGCTGGGCTGGACTTCCGTGCACAGCAGTTTTTCACTAGCGCCTGTGTTGCTCTACACCGGCGGCATTTCTTGGACACTGGCTTATGACACTATCTATGCGCACCAAGACAAAGATGATGATGCTTTGATTGGTGTCAAATCTACGGCCCTGCGCTTTGGCGACAGCACGGTCTATTGGTTGGTGTTTTTCTTCACGGCGGCACTGATTTTGATCGATGCCAGCCTGTGGCTTGTTTTGGCACCTCTTGTCGCCCATGTGGGCATTGCGGGAGCGGCGATGCATGCGGCGTGGCAGATTTCCAGGTTTGATGGCGATAATTCAGCAATGTGCTTGAAACTTTTTCGTTCCAACCGCATGTTTGGTGTAATCATTCTTATTGGTCTTTTGATTGGAAGCTTTATTTTATGACGGATAAATTATTAGACATCGCTGCTGATCTGGTTGCTCGGGCGCGCAAGCTTGGGGCAACGGCTGCAGATGCGATGGCAGTTGAGCAAAGCGAAATGAGCGTTTCCATTCGTGAAGGTGCTGTCGAAAACATTGAGCGGTCAGAGGCCAGTGGTGTGGGGCTGCGGGTGTTCGCAGGGCAATCATCGGCAATTATTTCGGGCAGTGTTTTGACATCTGAGTCTCTTCAAAAATTGGCGGAACGCGCGTTAGCGATGGCAAAGTCAGCGCCTCCAGATGAATTTTGTGGGCTCGCTGATCCAAGCCAATTGGCCAAGCAAGATCTGGATTTAGATTTGGTTTCGGATACGGAGCCTTCTGCGGATCAGTTGAAGGCGATGGCCATTGAAGCAGAGCAACACGCCTTAAGCGTCAAGGGAATTACAAAAAGTATTGGCTCTGGAGCATCGGCATCAAATTATTTTGTAGCTCTGGCTGCCAGTAACGGATTTTCGCGGTCTTATCGGCGCACGGGTTACGGCCTCAGCGCCTCTGTCATCTCAGGGGCTGGCACGAATATGGCGCGTGATTATGATGGTACATCGGCCAATCATTTTTCCGATTTAGAAACACCAGAAAAAATTGGCCGCACGGCGGGCGAGCGCACGATTGCGAAGATCAATCCGCAAAAACTAACCTCTCGTTCAGCACCGGTTATTTTTGATCGGCGCGCTGCGTCAAGTTTGCTTGGCCATCTGGCAAGTGCCATCAATGGTGCTTCGATTGCGCGCGGTGTGAGCTTTCTGAAAGATGATTTGGGCAAAGCGCTTTTCAAATCCAACATCAATATCATCGACGATCCATTGCGTATTCGTGGTTCGGCCTCGCGGTCGTTTGATGGTGAGGGGCTTGCTGTGCAACGCCGCGCATTGATTGATAAAGGTGTTCTGACGGGTTGGGTTTTGGATTTGCGTTCGGCGCGGCAATTGGGAATGATGCCTACTGGCCAAGGGGCGCGCGGCATGGCTTCGCAGCCAAGCCCTTCGACATCAAATGTGCATTTGGAGCCGGGCGAACAATCGCCGGAAGAAATGATGAAGTCCATTGGCAGCGGATTATTGATCACTGAATTTATCGGAGCCAGTATCAATTCATCAACGGGTGATTATAGCCGCGGCGCTTCGGGCTTCTGGTTTGAAAATGGCGAAATTGCTTATCCCGTCAGCGAGATTACTGTTGCTGGAAATTTGAAGGATATGTTTGCCACATTGGTTCCGGCCAATGATTTGATTTTCAAGGGTGCGACCAATGCGCCCTCCTGTTTGATCGAGGGGATGACCATTGCTGGGCGTTAAATTATCTTCAGAATTACAGTCTGATTCCGATTTATTGTTTTCTGCTGTGCGAGAAGCAGGTGCATTGGGGCTTAGCCTTTCAAAGCAAAATGTGCGCAAATGGTCGAAGCCCGATGGATCAACCGTGACTGAGGCCGATTTGCAAATTGATGCATTATTGAAGGCGCGTTTGCATGACACGCGCTCTGATTATGGCTGGCTTTCGGAGGAGTCGGTTGATACGCTTGACCGCCTTTCATGCAAACGGCTTTGGATTGTTGATCCAATTGATGGCACGAATAGTTTTGTGAACCGCACTGATGGTTGGTGCATTGGTGCTGCGCTTGTTGAAAATGGTCATCCCATTTTGGCAGCACTTTATCAGCCACAAGCTGATTTGTTTTATGCAGCGGCCTTGGGTCATGGAGCATATTGCAATCAAGTTTTGATTGCGCCTCGTGACGGCGAAAACATTGTGGGAGCAACTTTGCTTGGCACGGGCAGTGCGCTGAAAGCATTGCCCGGCGTTGAAGCCGCCGTTTCATCGAACATTCCACTGCTATTGCGATTGGCGCATGTGGCTTGTGGCAAGGCTGACATTGCTGTGTCACTGGGACTGCGTAATGATTGGGATTTAGCGGCGGGTCATTTGTTAGTAAGTGAAGCTGGCGGTGTGATCAGCCAAGCAGACGGCAACAAAATGATTTATAATTTTCCCATACCAAAACA
>JAYTUV010000109.1:0-18364 GCA_043744395.1 Aestuariivirga sp. | reverse complement strand
AAGTTTGGCCACTGCTGGCTGCGGGCAAATGTTTGCCTCAGATCTATAAGACTTTTGCTCTGGTTGATGCCGCTGAGGCACATAGGCTGATGGAGAGTTCGGCGCATGTGGGCAAGATTGTGCTGACGGTCTGATTTCGTCACCTCACCAATTTCACCTCCACGCTGATTGATAGTTGAGCCCAAGCTTTATCTGCTGTGAGAACGGGCCAGCCCTTTGATGTTGCCAAAGCGATGCAGGCGCGGTCGCCGAGGGAGAGGCCAAGGTGCCGCGTCTGAGTTCTGAGTTGGCTTACGGTTTCGGCTTGAGCTTTATCAAAAACGATTATCTCAACAGCAAGGCTCGCAAGCAAAGCATTGGCGGATTTTCCTTCAACGCCGCGATCAGCAATTTTTGTCAACACTTCAGCGTAGTTGACGGCGCTCATAACTGCGCCATCAATGCTGTCTAAGACCAAATCGCAGCCAGGTTCGTCCCAAATTACGGCGAGAACGGCGGACGCATCTAAAACAATGTTCATCCTTTTGCACTTTCCGCACGGCGTTCAGCGATTAGTTCATCGACAACTGAACCCGTTCCCGTGTCGGTTGCTTTGATGAGCTGTTGAAGTTTGATAACCGCTGTTCGCGGCGACATTAAAGTCAATACGCCGTCCTGCACTTGGGCGGTGAGGGTTGAGTTTTCGGCCAAGCGCAATGCATTTCTGATTTCGAGAGGCAACAGAACGCGTCCATCACGACCCATTTCCAACTGCAAGGGGGCAACATCTAGCGCGACCGTTTTCTTTGATGAAGAATTGGGTGCTGTGAAATCAGTCTTGTTCCATTCCGCAAATTGCGTTGCAGCCGTATTCGCGTTTCCGCCTTCTCGGGCATAGGCGTCTATTACCTCTTTTCGCTTTGCCTTCCGCCCATGCTTGAGGGACAGTTGATCTGCCAGTTCCCAAACTCTGCCAGTTTGGGTGCCGAATGTTGGGCGGCGTATGGCCGAAGAAAGTGACATTTAGACCTCCAATGTTTATTATTTGAACTATCTAAGTTTAAAATATACTAATGTCAATTAATATTTAAATGACAAAATATATTACTTTGGAATCTATGCTGCGAATGTTCGAAAGTAAGTAATCGACACGCTGAAACGCATTGCCAAAGCATGCGCGCTTAACTATACAGACAGGATCACCGACATCGTTATGTCAAACAATACAGGGCCGGAAATACTGGTTCTGAAGGAGAAGAAACACATGTCCGCACCTCTGATGCCTAAGGCCACTGCCGTTTGGTTGGTTGAAAATACTGCTCTTACGTTTAAGCAAATTGCTGATCTTTGTGTTTTGCATGAGCTTGAAGTGAAGGGCATTGCCGACGGCGATGTGGCGGCTGGCATTAAGGGTATGGACCCAGTGACGGGTGGACAATTGACCCGCGCTGAGATTTCAAAGGGCGAGGCGGATGCAAATCACCGTCTGCAAATTCTGGTTTCGAAAGTTGCTATTTCAGTGAAGCGTGCGACATCTGGCCCGCGCTATACACCGGTGTCGCGCCGTGGTGACCGCCCTGATGCGATTATGTGGTTGTTGCGTTATCATCCAGAATTGACGGATGCGGCTTTGATGAAATTGGTGGGTACGACCAAGCATACGATTGCTTCGGTGCGCGACCGTGACCATTGGAATGCTTCGAACATTAAGCCAGTTGATCCTGTGACGCTTGGTCTTTGCTCGCAGATGGAATTGGATATGGCGGTTTCTAAAGCGGCTTCAAAAGGCATGAAGAAAGTGCCGATGCAAGATGCTGCGGCTCCGCGAACGCTTATTCCGGCTGCTGAAGTGACCGGCACGACAGCGCATTCAGCAGCTATGGCAGAAGCTGAGGCGGAACGCGCTCAGGCTGAAGCACTGGCAATTCCAGCGCCGCGCGAAGTTGAAAAGACGTATGATGCCGATTCAGTGTTTGCGAAGTTGAAGGGCTTGAAGCTCGACGAGGATAAATAAGCATGCGTATTCTTGTGGTGGGTGCCGAGGGCACAGTGGGGCAAGCGGCCGTTGGCGGACTTCGGGCCGGCCATGAGGTTGTCAAAGCGGGGCGCAAGCACGGCGATGTGAATGTGGATATGATGGACGCAGATTCTGTGCGCGCCATGTATGCCAAGATTGGCAATGTCGATGCTGTGGTTTGCACGGCGGGACATTCATATTTTGGGCCTGTCGCCACGATGACACCGACACAATTTTTGGGCGGCCTTCAAGATAAGTTGATGGGTATGGTCAATCTTGTTCTCTTGGGTTTTGATCATGTGAATGATGCAGGTTCGTTTACGCTGACCAGCGGCATTCTTTCGCGTGACCCTATTCGCCAAGGGGCCAATGCTGCGGCTATTGATGGAGCACTCGATGCATTTGTGATTTCAGCCGCCATCGAAATGCCACGCGGCATTCGGATTAATGCTGTAAGCCCCGGCCTGTTGCAAGACGCAGAGAAGAAATATGACGGATTTTTCCCGGGCCATGATGCGGTTTCATCGCGGCGCGTGGGGCTGGCTTTTGCCAAGAGTGTTGAAGGTGCTATTACTGGACAGGTTATTAAGGTCGATTGAGTGCAAAGTGTTTTAGATTCGATTTTGGGGTGCGCATATTTCGGTGACAGTGCATTTAACTATCGCTTTTGTGATTGTTGAAAAAGACGCGGTGCGATAGTTAAATGCACTGTCACCGAAATATGCGCCAGTCTCAAGCCGGATTACTCCTTCACTGCCACTACATAATTGAGTGGCATTCTTGCTCCGTCTGCGTAGATGACTTGGCCTGAGATGTAGCTTGAATCATCTGATGCCAAGAACGATGCGATGGATGCAATTTCACTTGCTTTGCCCACGCGGCCCATGGGGGTGCGCGATAATACACGGTGCATGGCGGCTTTGTCGTTCACAACGCCTTTCAACATATCCGTCATGATTGAGCCGGGGCCGATGGCGTTGACGCGGATGCCGTGGGGGGCAAGCGCCAAAGCCGCCACTTTTGTAAGTTGGCGCACGCCGCCTTTTGACATGGTGTAGGGGGCGATGGCGGGGATGGCCAGTGTGTCGTTCACCGATGACATGTTGACGATGGCACCTGCTTTGCGGCCCGCTGCAACTTGCTTGACCATTTCGCGGGCGCAGGATTGTAGCATTAAGAACGAGCCTTTTAGGTTTACGCCGATCACGGTGTCGAATTGTTCTTCAGTAATTTCAAGGAAATCTCCGGCGATGGAGATGCCTGCATTGTTGACGAGGATGTCGATGCTCCCATGTCGTTTCACGGTGGCTGCGACGACTGAATTTACGTCTGCGGCTTTTGATACATCGCAATGCAGATAGGTTGCACCGATGCGCTTGGCTTCTGTTGCACCTTGTTCGTCGAGCACATCGGTCATGACCACCGTTGCACCATCAGCAATGAAGCGTTCAGCAATGGCTAATCCAATGCCACGGGATGCGCCGGTGATGATGGCGATGCGGTTGTTGAGATTCAAAGTAAGCTCCTCGAAAATATGTCAATTAATTTAACGTCGGGCGATTTTGACTTTTCAAGAAAAGTCAAAACGCTTTAATGCGTGTGGAAATTGCCAGTGTCAGATTCGAGAACGATATTAGCAAGAGTCAAATGACGCGGGCGGCTTAATGAGAACAGTGCGGTTTCAACAACGTCACGATTTGTGATCCATGAATCGGGAGCGGGTGTGGCGTTCCATTCAGCTTCGTTCAAGGGTGAGATGTCTTTGATGAATGTTGGATAAAGAGCATTTACACGAACGGGCCTTCCGCGCAGTTCCTGGCGCAAGGCATCGGTCATTCCAGTTTGTGCGTGTTTGGAGGCGATGTAGGCGACGGATGCGCCTTGCAATGGGGCATTGACCATGCCGCTGACCGACACAATGTTCAGGATGTCGCCTGCGCCTGAATGTTCGAGCAAGGGCAGAAGACCGCGTGTGAGAAGCAGAGTGCCCGTGACGTTGCTTGCGATGGTGGTGGAAATTGCATAGGCATCATGATCGGTCATTGAACCGGGCAACCATGTGGCGGCGTTGTTGATTAAAATATCGAGTGGGCGCTTTTCGTCGCGGAATTTTTTAGCGAGTTGGGTCACATCGCCAGCATCAGCAAGCTCAAGTTTGAAATTTGCGGGTGAGAGGCTCGTGCGGAGACGAATAGATTCGGCGAGGGCTTTGACGTTTTCAGTGTTGCGGGCAGTCAGCGTTAGGTTTGCGCCGAGGTCTGCCAAAACTACGGCGAAGGCAGCACCTAGGCCACGGCCAGCGCCAGTGATGAGGATATGTTTGTCTCTGAAATTCATGCTGACACGATAGCAGGTTTGAATGCTTTAGTAAGTATCGGCCTTGGCAACGCCGCGTGCGAAGATGGCGATGATGATCGAGGCCACAACTGTGAGGCCCAAAGCAATTGGCAGAGTGCTGATTTGAGCCGCAAAGCCGATGAGTGGTGGGCCTGCCAAGAAGCCTGCGTAACCAAGTGTTGTCACTGCTGCAATGCCGCGGCCCGGTGCATCTGGTTCCAATCTGGCACCTCCAGCGAAGAGGACAGGAGCAGCGTTGCCTATGCCTAATCCGCCAAAGAAAAAGGCGATGAAGGTAAGCCACGGAGAAGGCGAGATTAACGCTAGGCCCGTTCCGGCGGCGGCGAGAACAGCGCTATAGGTGACCAGATTTACAGCACCAAATTTTTGTCTGCCCCAATCTCCAGATAGCCGGGTTATGGCCATGCCGCCTTGGTAAAAACCAAATGCCAATGCGGCATAGCCGATGTCGATTACAAACTTGTCGCGCATCATGATGGCAGCCCAATCCATCACAGAGCCTTCGATCATCAGCGCTAGAAAGCATAAAAGCCCGAGGCCTATAGTGGCTGATGTTGGCATCGCAAAATGCGAACCAGACAGGCCTTTATCGAGCTCCGTTGGCAAAAGATATTGCGCGGCAATGAGATGAATAATCAGGAATGCTGAAGTTATCGTGGCCACTTGAATAAAAGCGCCAAATTGCTGAAGCAGCGCTGCGCCGACAAAGGTGCCAATCATTGCGCCAATGCTGAATGCGCCGTGAAGGCCCGACATGATGGGGCGCTTGATTGATTTTTCAACGGCTATGCCGTGCGAATTCATGCTCACATCCATGCTGCCAATGCTGGCCCCCATGGCAATGGCTGCGACAATAAAAGTGAGAAGTGTTGGTGCGTTGGTCGGGCCATAAAATGTGATGGCAAACAAGATGCCTGTGATGAGTGTCATGCGGGCGCTGCCGAAACGGTTGATCAATGCGCCTGTTATGGGCATGGCCAAAACTGCGCCGCCTGCAATTGCGAGCAAAGCGAGGCCCAGAACAGCGGGGCCGACAGCGAGGCGATCTTTTGCCAATGGCACATGTGGCACCCACGCACCCATCATGAGACCGTGAACCAGGAAAATCATAAATACGGCCCAACGGGCCTTGGCGGGGGATTGCGTTGTCATGATTTCTCGATCTGATTGAGTGCGTTACATAGATTAAAAATTCTGCGATTCCAAACCCGATTGCAAGTGTGTTAGAGGACTCCGATGACTGCATCGCCCGCCAGCAAATATGCCGTAACGTTTGTTTTTATCACCGTGCTTTTGGATATGGTGGGATTTGGGATGATCATTCCGGTTCAGCCTGCGATTATTCAGCAAGTGGCAAAAGTTGATCTTGCGGCGGCCGCCTACATTGGCGGTTGGATGTTTTTTGCGTTTTCAGCCACGCAATTTTTATTTGGGCCAACGCTTACATCGCTGACGTGACACCCCCTGAGGGCAGGGCCAAGGCCTTTGGGATTATGGGGGCTGCGTTTGGTTTGGGATTTGTGATTGGGCCAGCAATTGGTGGATTGCTTGGGGCTTATGGGCCGCGCGTGCCATTTTTTGTGGCCGCTGGAGTTTCGCTTTTAAACTTTGTGTTCGGATATTTTGTGTTGCCGGAAACTTTAAAGCCAGAGCAAAGGCGGAATTTTGAATGGGGCAGGGCTAACCCATTTGGAACGTTCAAGGTGTTTCAAAGCTATCGCGGCGTGCTTCCGCTTTGCGTTGTGATGTTTATTTATTTTTTTGCATCGGCGGTTTATCCGGCGATCTGGCCATTTTGGGGGATTGCAAAATTTGGCTGGGACGCAACAATGATTGGGCTGACGCTGGCTGCATTTGGAATCATGATGGCGCTGACACAAGGACTATTAACGGGGCCTGCGGTTAAGGCATTGGGCGAATGGATGACAACGATGCTGAGTCTTGTTCTGGCTGTTGTTGGAGCTATTAGTTATGGTTGGGCACCGTCTTTTGGCTTCATTATTTTGTTTTTGGTTGTGAATGCAGGCGAGGGGTTTGTGCAACCGATGCTGAGCGCCGTGATTTCTCATAAGGTGCCCGATGATGCGCAAGGCGAATTGCAGGGTGGGCTTTCAAGCATTATGAGTATTGCGATGTTGCTCGGCACATTGTTCTTTTCTCAAGTGTTTGGATATTTCATGAGTGGAAACGTGGGGTTTGTTTCACCCAACGTTGCAATGTATGTTTAAGCTTCTATATCCCTGATTGCAGCCGTGCTTTTTGTGTTTGTGAGCCGCGTCAAACAAAGCGAAGTGTGAGCTGTGTTATGAAATCGCAACTTTAATTTCTGAAATTAACGCTAGTTAACAGTTTTGCACCTAAGCTTAAGTTAGGATGAGCATCGGTTGCACTTAACATGACTGAATTGGCATTGGCTTTTGGCCAGCGGAGTTTGACTGGACTGAGACTGCTTTGCTTAAGTTTTAGAGCGCAGTGGTTCATCTTTGTTATTCCGGCACTCTATTTGTCGACAAACTTTGTGTTGTTTGAACGTCTGCCCCAACATGGCGTTGTCTTAATGCTGGCAGTGACCTTGACAATATTATCTTTTGGTTTGCCAATAGGCTTTTTTGCGATTTTGTTTTTTCGACTCGTCAATTATTTGGAGAAAGGCAAAAGACCGTCACTCGAACTTATAAGCGAAATTTCTGAACTTGTGCAAAGTCCCGGGCGGATCATTAATGCCGTGCCGCCGATTGTAGCTCTTATGTTTTTCAATAAAGCATTGCTTGAACTCAAAATACATATTCCTGTTCTTCATCCATTCGATTGGGATACCTATTTTTTCAAACTTGATCGCCAATTACATTTTGGAATAGACCCGTGGGTGATTTTGCAGCCGATAATGGACTTTGATACTATTACAGTTATTTGCAATATTTTCTATGCGTTTTGGTTTTTTGTTATGTTTGGTGCGTTGCTTTGGTTTGGTTTCCAAAAACAGGTTACGGAACTCCGCACACGATTTTTTATCTCTTATATGTTGCTGTGGTTTATCGGTGGCGGGCTTATGGCACTGTTTTTTTCTTCAGCAGGGCCAGCCTTTTATGGAAATTTAGGTTTACATGATGATCCCTATGTAGGGCTGATGAGTTATCTTAATTCCGTAGATCAAAGAGTCTCGGTTTCGAGCGTATCTGCGCAAAAAATACTTTGGGACGGCTATTTGGGTTTAACAAAGCCATTTGGGATTTCGGCGTTCCCGTCGATGCATAATGGCTCGGCATTTTTGGTTGCGTTGAGCTTTCGTCAAATTTCTAGGACACTTAGTAACATTATGTTTGGTTTTACGGCTGTCATATTTCTATCATCTGTGCATCTTGGATGGCACTATGCGGTGGATGGTTATGCCGCTTTTGGTATTGCATTATTGTGTTGGTGGGTAGCAGGTCCGATATCCCAATATTTACAGCAACAAAATTCGGTGAAGCGCTTTAACCAAGAGCTCGCGGTGCTTTAAGCCGATGAATGGATTGGCGACGATTACATTTTTGGTTCATGAATATGAAGCCGCGATTACTTGGTTTACAGATGCGCTTGGATTTTTGCTGATTGAAGATACTGACATGGGCCAAGACAAGCGCTGGGTTTTGGTTGCTTCCCCTGATGGCGGTGTTAGATTGCTGCTGGCCAAGGCTATGGGTCAAGCGCAAATTGATGCTGTCGGTCAGGTGGCGGGTGGACGCGTGGGCTTCTTTTTAAATACGAATAACTTTGCTCAAGACCACGCGCGGATGGTTGCGGCTGGTGTTAAGTTTAATGAGCCCCCGCGCCACGAAGCTTATGGAACCGTGGCGGTGTTTTGTGACCTATATGGGAATTTGTGGGATCTTATCGAGCCCACAAAAACGCTCTAAGCGGCCTGCTTCACTTCACGCTCTATGCGGGTGATTTCATCTTTAATTTTAAGCTTTCGACGCTTAATTTCAGCAAGCTGCGAATCGGTTGTGGCTGGGTGGATCATGGCTTCACGAAGCTCTTTTTCCATAGCTTGGTGTTTGGTAATCAGTTCATCTAAGTGGCTTTTCAGGCTCATTCCATTCTCCGCTTAAAAGGGTTGGGAACCTACGCGCAAATCACGACAGGTGATTGCAACAAGACGATGACATAGAAATGGGGGCTTGTCGAATGGTTCGCAAGCGCATAGTTGATTTTTATTCTGGATTTTTCGTCAAAGGTTAATGTTATTCGCCATGGACACGCTTCAAGAAGTTCAGCTGCGCTCAAAGCTGCATCAACTGTTTCAAGAACACCGCGATTTGGATGATGCAATTGTTGCGTTTGAAGATTCGGGTAAGGCCGACCCACTGCAACTTCAACGATTGAAAAAAATGAAACTGGGCATTAAAGACAAAATTGCGCAAATTGAAAATATGTTGATCCCCGATATAATTGCGTGAAGGACATTTGAATATGAAACCCGTTGTCGCCATTATTATGGGCAGCCAATCTGATTGGGCCACGATGAAGCATGCGGCTGATATTCTTGATGTGCTGGGTGTTGGTTATGAATCGAGAATTGTTTCAGCACACCGCACACCGATGCGCATGTATGAATTTGCCAAAGGGGCAAAGGCTTCCGGATTAAAAGTGATTATTGCGGGGGCAGGCGGTGCGGCGCATTTGCCGGGGATGACGGCAGCGCTGACCACTCTGCCCGTGTTTGGTGTTCCGGTGGAATCGAAAGCATTGTCGGGGCAAGATTCTTTGTTATCGATCGTGCAGATGCCAGGCGGGATTCCGGTTGGCACATTGGCGATCGGAAAACCTGGTGCGATCAATGCCGCTTTGTTGGCAGTGCGGGTTTTGGCATTGCAAGATGAAGCGTTGTGCAAGCGGCATGAAGCGTGGTCGGACAAACAAACAGCATCAGTGGCAGCCGTTCCCAAGGATGAAGCATGAGTGCTTTGCCGCCCGGTTCGGTGATTGGTATTCTGGGCGGCGGGCAACTGGCGCGAATGTTGGCGCTGGCGGCGGCTCCGCTGGGACTTAAATGTCATATATTTGCACCTGAGACAGACAGCCCAGCTTTTCAAGTGTCAGCGTCGCATATGGTTGCTCAGTATACGGACGAATCTGCATTGCTGGAGTTTGCTGCTGAAGTTGACGTGGTGACTTATGAGTTTGAGAATGTTCCGGTTGCGGCTGTGGAGTTTCTTGAAAAATTAAAACCCGTGCGGCCGGGATCGAAGGCGCTGTCTGTTGCGCAAGATCGCTTGAAAGAAAAATGGCTGGCCCGCGATATGGGGGCGATGACGGCTGATTTTACATCGGTGGATTCGCTGGAAGAATTGCATAAGCGTGCAGGGTTGATGATCGAATATCCATCCATCCTTAAAACCAATCGCTTTGGTTATGATGGTAAGGGGCAAGCCAAGCTGCATTCTGAGTCCGACATTGATGCGGCTTGGGCCATGATGAAGAATCAGCCTGCTATCCTCGAAGGGTTTGTGCATTTTGAACGGGAAATTTCGGTTATTTGTGCGCGCGGGGTGGACGGAGCTTTTGCCGCCTACGAACCAACTGAAAATGTGCACCGCAATCATATCTTGCACACCTCAACAGTGCCCGCCGCTCTCGACGTTGAACTGGCCGTCGAGGCGGTCTATCTGGCGCAACGTATGGCAGACACGCTTGACTATGTGGGGGTGTTGGCGGTTGAGTTTTTCGTCGGGCGGCACTCGCTGTATGTGAATGAAATAGCACCTAGGGTGCATAATTCTGGCCATTGGACGATGGATGCTTGCGTGGTTTCGCAATTTGAGCAGCATATTCGGGCTGTTGCAGGCTGGCCTTTGGGGGCTACATTCCGGCATTCGGACGTGGTGATGACCAATTTGATGGGCGATGAGGCTGGACAATGGGAGAAGCTGGCAAATGAGCCAAATTTGGGCCTGCACCTTTACGGAAAAGCTGAATCTCGTCCGGCACGGAAAATGGGGCATTATAACCGGATAACCCCTCGACAGGGGTGAAGCCTTGTGTTAGGGACTCGCGGAATGAGGGCCCACCATGGGCCTTTTTAGATGGTTTAACTCTTTTTTTAGTTCGAGGTTTCGCTTGCAAGTTATCGTTCGTGACAACAATGTTGATCAGGCTTTGAAAGTTCTGAAGAAGAAAATGCAACGTGAAGGCATTTTCCGTGAAATGAAGATGCGTGATGCTTTTGAAAAGCCATCAGTAAAACGTGCTCGCGAAGCTGCAGAAGCTGTGCGCCGCGCCCGCAAATTGACCCGCAAGAAGCTGCAACGTGAAGGCTTGTTGCCAATGCCTAAGAAGATTGAGAAGCCTAAGCGCTTTGGCGGTGCTGGCGGCGGCGGTGGAGCCGGGTTCTAAGGTTTACATATATTGGATTTGAAAAAGCCGCTTTTGATCAGCGGCTTTTTTGTTGGATCTTGTCGTCACCTCTGAAATTGTGACAGTTGTTTCATAATTATGCGTAAATCTGACACAGGTTAAACGCGTTGTGGCCGCAAAAATTAAATGTTTTTTAGCTATAATCAAACGACAAAGGATTCATCTGGTAAAAAGTAGTGAATGACACTAAATAGTCATCATAGATTAATTGATTTGGGATGTAGTGGTCGGAAATAATGCATTCAACGTTTAAGCCTCAAATGACAACCTTAAAGTCTTTTCATAGACCTGAGACTAACCTTTTTAATAAATTCAAGTCACTTGGATTTGAAGATAAGGTTGCGCGCACAATAGCACATTCATTCACAAGCTACATGCTTGGTTATATGACAGTTGAGGGCGTAGCCCAAGCAATTTTTGCTAGTGGTGCTGAAATGGATGAAGCGCGCATGCTAGCAACTGCATTCGAAGATGCGAAGTATGGGCGAGAAATTTCGTCAGCAACACCAGAAGCACCAGAGAAAAAGTCTGCATTGGTCTAAGGTTGAGAGTGCCACGCAGGAAAAAAGCTGAACTAACTCCTGAACAACTAGGCGAAGTTCTTCGACCTGCAGCTGATGCGATTGTAGTAGAAGCAAAGAAGCATGATCCAAATAGGCTGAAACACCTTGTTACTCGTCCTAAGAATAATCTCAGTCATCATATAACGGACGCTGATCTTTTAAGAATAAAACATAGTGGAGAAAGCAAAGTCTCTCCATTTTTAGAATATGCAATTGGTGGAACGCTTGGAGCAGTGTCAGCTTTTCTAATTTCTGTGATTAAGTTGTCCGGTGAAGGACTAGCGAAGATCGAAAAAGATGACCTGATCTATCTCATCGTATTTTCTATTTTTCTTGCTGCTACTATAGCGCTGTTAATTGTGAGGCCAAAGGGAAAAGAAACGTTGGACTCAATTTGTGATGAAATAAAGAATAGAAAAAAATCTGATATAAGTTAGCGTTAGGATCTAGGTTTTAGGTTCGAGAATTACAAAATTGACTTTGCTTAATTGTCCTGCGGTGAGGCCCTGCAAAAATATCGACGCGCCGTTTGTTGCATAGGTGATCTTCACGCCTTTGACGCCGCCTTCGACTTCATTTTGCAACCGCATTTTCTCAAAACTGTATCCCCCAATAATTGTCAGCACATCGGTGGATTTGAAATCGGTGATGGTGTCTGCGCCGTCAAAGCCGCTGCCGGATTCTGAGTATGCTGAAAACATAAATTCGTTTTTGCCGCCGCCTCCGGTCAGCAAATCATCGCCGCTGCCGCCGTTGATTTTATCATTGTCTGTTCTACCCACAATAATGTCATTGCCGAAGCCGCCGTAAAGGCGGTTGTGACCATTACCTCCGGCGATGAAGTCATCACCGTATCCGCCAAAGATGATGTCATCTCCTGTGCCTGTTGTGATGCTGTGGGGTTTGGTGTCGTTGAAGAGGATGACGTTATGGGCATCTGGCTTTATTTGGGCGTCGTCGAAAGTACCGTTTGCTGCGGAGATGTGAATGTCCACGCCTTGCTCATGAAGCTGATGAATTTCTTGGCCGCGCAAAAAGGCATTGTAGATTTGGCCTGCGGGTTTCCAGTTTGGAGTGCCGTCTGGTTTTAGCTCCGGTGCAGATAAACCATATTGATAGAAGTCCGCATCCGTTAGTGTTGGCAAGGGTCGCTCAAACATTTCATAAATTGTGGCGGTGTTTACAAAATCCCAATTGCGCATCAGGCCCAAAGCTTGGGTTATGGCTTCGGATTGAAGGTTCTCGGCCATATCTTTGTTGAGTGTTAAATCAGAGTGAACCTCGCCATATTTAAAGGGATCGGCGAAACTTGTGTTGATTTGGGTAAAATTTGGTGTGCTCGACGGAAAGCCAATGTAAGAGCTTGCACCGAACTCTGAGATATTCACATTGATTTTGCCGTAACCCATTTGCGCAAAGCGCGCCATGGTGCGGGCCATGCCCATTTCTGCATTTCCATCCCAATATCGGTCGGCAATACTGTTGCGGCTGGCATATAGATAAAGGCGGTCGCTGAAGGAAGAATACTTGGCGCGTTCAACCAACGATGACCACGTGAACGCATCATCAGTCGGCATTAACACGCGGCCATAGCTCATGTTGGTTTGGACGTCAGTGGCACCGCTGCCTGTGGATAGATGATATAGCGTGTCAGGATCGAGCCAAGCTTGAACGGTTTGACCATAGGGATGCAGGCCAATTTGGTCTAACGCCAAATGTCCGTTTGCATTTTTGGAGGTCGCATTCTTTGGGTGGTAATCGGCAATCGCCTGCCACAGTGACAGATGATAACTGCCGCCAATTGGCGGGGTGATGACGGGCGGCCCGTTTTTCAGGTCGATGGTTTTATAGGTGCTATGAACGCGGGACAGCGCGCTGTCGATGATTGCAAGATAGTCTGTGTATGGAAGTTGTGTCCATGCGTCGGCGGGGTTGTTGCTGCCTTCAGAAGGCGGCGTGCCGTTGCCATACATGGCACCCACTTCGTTAAAGATTTCCCAGCCTCCAAGATTTCGAAGTGTTTCCATTCCGCTTGGTTGTTTGGAAATATAGACAGTGAGATCGCTTAGAAATTCTCCGACAATGTTTGGATTGGCAATTGAATTTTCGCGCAGGGTTTTAATTTGCTCGGGCGTTGGATGATAGGTGAATTCGTGATTTATGCCCGACTTCCAAGTTGTGAACCTTGATGCGGGTTGGTAGGCCCATTCAGGGACGATGCCGAAATTGAAGATTGGCGTTAGACCTAAGACGAGTGAATCGTGCAAATCGCTGTAGGCGGAATAAAGATTGCCACCATTTTCGCCATAGCCACGTTCAAACAGATATTTTTGATATTGGGCGGGCGGGAGTTTTGAGGCATTTGGATTGAAAGCGATTTTGGGTTCAGTTTGAAACCCGGGCCAATAGGTATCAATGCGGCCTGATTTTCCACCTGCGTATTTCAGTTGCTGTTGAAACTGAGTGAATTGCTTGAAGCCGCCGACGGGAGAATTGTGGAGGTGATAACCATATCTGGTTTCGGCATGCAGCGGAGTTAAGTTCAATGCAATTAAACCAATTATGAGACTGATCCCCGCCTTCAGGGGAGCGTCGGCTCCGATGTTAATAGTGGTCATTCATCACCCTCCGTGAAGAATAAGGGGATGAAACGATTGCTGCAATCGCCTTCAGGTTAATTGCTTAATCAGACGCTTTTGAGTTTTTTTGATTCAGACAATGCTGATTTCATTTGCGGCAGGAGGTCTGCGTTTGCAGCGATATAACCGCCTGTATAAAGCGGATTTGCTTCGCCATTTAGCCCGTGCACAAAGCCGCCAGCTTCACGGATCATCAGTACACCTGCAGCCAAATCCCAAGGTTTGAGGCCCATGTGCCAAGCACCATCGAGACGGCCGCACGCAATATAACACATGTCTAAAGCGGTAGAACCCATGCAGCGAATGCCAGCGGTGCGCAGTTGCATAACGGCCATTTCGGCGCGGCGTTCAGCATGGTCTTTGTTGCCATGGTTGGGCAGGCCTGTTGCAATCATACAGTCCAACAGATCGCGGCGGCCAGCCACACGCATGCGCTTGTTATTAACAAATGCGCCCGTGCCTTTTTCAGCGTGGAAAAGTTCGTCGTTGATGGGGTTATAGGTGACGCCCGCTACAATCTCGCCTTTGCGTTCCAGCGCAATTGTAATGGCGAAATAGGGCAGCGCGTGCATGTAGTTAAATGTGCCATCGATGGGGTCGATGATGAATTTATGATCGGGGTCTGTGCCTTTGTGCTCAGCCTCTTCTTCGCCTAAAATGCTGTAAGCAGGGCGCGCCTTCAAAAGCTCTTCACGAAGCACTTTTTCAGCTTTTTTATCTGCATTAGTTACAAAATCACCGGGGCCTTTGACGGAGATTTGCAAGTTGGTAACTTCACCAAAATCACGCTGCACGCCGCGGGCGGCTTTGCGGACGGCGGCGATCATTATCGTCATGATAGGGGTGGTCACGAGGGTTGCTCCAATTGTTGTAGCGCAGATAGCAAGGTTCTGCGACGAAGGCTAGTTCTTAGACGGTGCAGCCATTGGCTTAAACGCAGCAGCGCGAGATTCGGCATCTTTCAAGATTGCGGAGTTAAGTTTGATTTGTGCGCTATCTAACTCGGCGTCTGCTCGCCCACCAGCTTTGGCTAATATGTTCCATTTAGCAGCCTCGGCGGCATCGGCTTTAACACCAAGGCCCAAGGCATAAAGTTTGGCCATGCGATTTTGCGCTACGGCATTGCCATGATTGGCAGCAATCAACAACCATTTAGCGCCAAGCACTTCATTTTTCTGCACGCCTTCACCGCGAAACACCAGCACACCATATTCAAGTGCTGCATCTGGCATGCCTTGGGCGGCGGCTTTGGAAAACCAGTTGGCGGCTTGCACAGCGTTTTTTTCAACGCCGCGCCCGTCAGTATAAAGCAATGCTAAATTATATTGCGCTTCGGCCAAGCCTTTGTCGGCTGCCAGCTTAAAAAGTTCGAAGGCTTTGTTCCATTCGGGCTTGTTGTTGTAAACGCCGCTATAAAACAGCGCTTGATTATATTGTGCTTGAACGTTTCCCGCCGCAGCTGCTTTTTCAAGCCACGCGCTGCCATCAGCGAGTTTAGGTTCGCCCAGCGAACCATCAAGCAACATCATACCCAAGGCCAGCTGGCCGTCGGTGTTTCCTGCCTCTGCTGCTTTGGTGAACCACAGTCTGGCTGTGAGCGCATCGACCTCTACGCCAAGTCCCTTTTGTGACATGGTGCCGAGCATGAAAAAGGCGCGGGGTTCATTTTTTTCAGCGAAGGTTTCAGCCAGCGGACGGGCTTCGGCATAATTGCCATCGGTGAATAATGCCATGGCTTCTTCAAATGTTGCGTCTTGGGCGCGCAAGGGTGCGGCCAAGCAAAGCAAAATGAGGAGGCTGGCAAAAAGTCGAATCATGCGGTCAGCTTAGCACTCAATTCTTTGATGATGCGCGTGGCGGCGTCTGTGCTTTGCCACATGTCATCGGCAGGCCTAATAAAATCTGGATTGTGGGGCAGCATTATGGCCAGGTCGGCTGGTGTCAGGGCGTCAAAAGGAACGGCCGGAATTTCAGCAATGTCGTTCCACCATTTAATCAGGGGTTCGCCCACCGTTTGTGATTTCTGGTTGAAGGCCACATAATCAGCACCTTGTTCGGCGGCTTCCATCGCGGTGTGGCGCGACGTTCCAGCGTTTATGCCTACCATCGCATCACGCGGCAGAGACAAGCGCAGATCGACAATGACATGTTCCATCGTGTTGAGGTGCAAGCCATCAGCGCGCAGGCGGCTGACGATGCGGGGTTCAACATCTTGGAGAAACACGGCAAGGCCGAGATTTTGCAGGGCGGCAACATCTTCGGTGGAAACGGTTTCGGGAACGATTATGGAAGCGCAATCACCTACGGCGCTTGCGGCGGCTGCACAGGCAATGATGTTTGCGGGTTGAGCAGTGTTTGGGGCGACGAGATAAAACCGTGTCATTCTTTATTTCACAAACAAGGCTGCAACGCCGGGCAAATCTTTGCCTTCCAACCATTCGAGAAATGCGCCGCCTGCCGTTGAGATATAAGTAAAATCATCGGCAACGCCTGCATGATTTAATGCCGATACAGTGTCTCCACCGCCTGCCACTGTAACGAGCTTTCCGGCTTTGGTTAGCAGGCTTGCGTGCTGGGCTGTGGCGACGGTGGCTTTATCAAACGGTGTGATTTCGAATGCGCCTAATGGGCCGTTCCATACCAGAGTTTTTGCGGCATCGAAGGCGGCGTTAACTGCTGCGATGGACGCGGGGCCAACATCGAGCATCATATCGTCCGCTTCGATTTGATCCAAGGCCACAACGCGCGAGGCGGCACCGGCTTTGAATTCTTTGGAGACCACGGCATCTGTGGGCAACAGCAATGTGCAGTTTTTGGCTTTGGCGCGGGCCATGATTTCAATGGCGGTGGGGATCAGATCATGTTCACAAAGCGACTTGCCAACATTGATGCCTTGCGCTGCCAGAAATGTGTTGGCCATGCCGCCACCGATGACGATGGTGTTGGCGATGCCAGTTAAGTTGCCCAGCAGATCAAGCTTTGATGATACTTTTGCACCGCCGACCACGGCCACGAGCGGGCGCGTTGGCTTTTCGAGTGCGGCTTGCAAGGCTTTGAGTTCCGCTTCCATGGCGCGGCCAGCGTATGCGGGGATCAGATGGGCGATGCCTTCAGTTGATGAATGCGCGCGGTGGGCGGCGGAGAACGCGTCATTCACAAAAATATCGCCGAGGCCTGCCAGCATTTGGGCAAAGCCTTGATCGTTTTTTTCTTCGCCTGCGTGATAGCGGGTGTTTTCCATAAGGATCACATCGCCGGGCTTGGCGTGGATGTGCGGAGCGGTTTGCCAATCGGTGAAATGGAAATGCACTTTATGACCAAGCGCTTTTTCAAGTTCTGGGGCCACAGGTTTTAATGACATTTCTGGCACCACTTTGCCCTTGGGCCGATCAAAATGCGCGAGGATAATGATGGCAGCGCCTTTTTTCAAAAGTTCTTGCAAGGTGGGGATCACGCGGTCGATGCGGGTTGTGTCGGTCACCTTGCCACCGGTGATGGGCACATTGAGATCAAGGCGGATAACGACGCGTTTGTCTTTGACGTTAACATCATCGAGGGTGCGAAATGCGGGCATAAATGGCTCCTGTTGGAATTTGTGAGGGGCGTACATTAAGGCGGTGTCATTTGAAAGCAGGAACTTTGCATTTCTCTTTTTAAAATAGATCAAGCCGCTTCCAAGCGCCGCACCTTAATTTTCTCTGCTGAAACCTGCGCCAAATCATAATTGAGCTGTTGCGTTAGCCAACTTTCTGGACTGCCGCCAAAACCTTTAGACAAGCGAACGGCCATTTCAGGAGAAATGCCGCGTTTGGCGTTAACGAGTTCAGAAAGCGAGTTGCGCGAAATGCCAAGAGCTGCGGCTGCATTGGTAATGCTGATGCCGAGTGGTTCGATGCAATCATGCAAAATGATAGCGCCGGGGTGGGGTGGGTTTTTCATGGCCATGGTTTTGTCTCTCTAGTGAAAATCAATGTAATCTATATCTATTGCATTGCCTTGTTCGAAGCGGAAAATCACACGCCAATTGCCGTTGACTGTGACCGCATAAAATCCAGCAAGACTACCTTTCAATGGATGAAGTCGGTAGCCGGGCAAATCCATATCAGCCGCATTATTAGAAGCATCCAGCCTCGCCAAAATGCGGCGCAACTTATCAGCATGATCTGCCATCACACCGCGCGGATCATCTGTTTCATGGAGACGGCGTAGGCCTTTATGACGGATGGTCGTGATCATTTAGATACGTTTGTAGCCTGACACGTGTCAGATGTCAAGTTCGGTGTTTGCGGGATCAGAGATTACCTTGCAACCCCTCGTTTCCTTTTGAACTTTATTGCCAATCTTATTATGCAACGCCTTAGCTAGATCACCACTGACTTGATAACTGAGAAGAGACATAATTAAATGCACTG
>JAYTUV010000108.1:0-18375 GCA_043744395.1 Aestuariivirga sp. | reverse complement strand
TTTGGGCGGGCTATGGCGACCGACACTATTTTAATAATTTTTACGCATTTAATGCGTGGATTGCTTGGACATTGCCGCTCATTGCGATGGCTTTCATTCTGCGAAACAGATTTAAGCGGCCAGCTTCACTAAATTCTGCATAAGAAGCCTTGTGCCCTTTAATCTTTGTGAAGCTTGAGGCCAATCGCGGGTGAGCACCAGCTTCATGTCGGGGCGCAATTTGGCCAAAGTGCCCTGCCCGTTGATCCATTGCACCAGTGCTTGAGGGTTTTCGAAAATGCCGTTTCGGAACTCAATGGTAACGCCCTTTGGCCCGGCGTCAACTTTGGCCACATTGGCTTTGCGGCAGAGCAGTTTGATAGAAACAATGTCGAGCAAATGATCCACCTCCTCTGGCTTGCGGCCAAAGCGGTCATGGAGTTCGGCGGCAAAACCATCCAAGTCAGTTTGCTCCTGCACATCAGACAGTCTGCGATAGAGGCCGAGACGAGCTTGCAAATCGGTGACGTAGGATTCTGGAATCAAGACTGATGTACCTATGTTGATGGAAGGCGACCATGCGCCGTCATCCGCCAATTCTTCACCGCCTGCGCGCATTGACGAAACGGCATCTTCCAACATGGATTGATAAAGTTCAAAGCCTACTTCGCGGATATTGCCGTGTTGTTCCTCGCCTAGGAGATTTCCCGATCCACGAATATCAAGATCGTGGCTGGCCAAGTTGAACCCAGCGCCGAGGGAATCCAGTGATTGTAAAACTTTCAAACGCCGCTCAGCGTCGGGCGTCATCTTTTTATTGGGTTGCGTGGTGAGCAAGGCATAGGCGCGTTGTTTCGAACGACCCACACGACCTCGCAATTGATAAAGCTGTGCTAACCCAAACATATCTGCGCGGTGAATGATCATGGTGTTAGCGGTTGAAATATCGAGGCCGGATTCAACAATGGTGGTGGATAACAACACATCAAACTTGCGGTCATAAAATCCAGTCATGATGTCTTCAAGTTCGGTTGGAGACATTCGGCCATGAGCTGTTCGGAATTTGATTTCTGGAATCGCTTCGCGCAAAAATTCGGATATTTCATCCAAATCCGTAATGCGCGGTACGACATAAAAACTTTGACCACCGCGGAAATGTTCACGCAACAGATGTTCACGGATGGTAACGGGATCAAACGGCGAGATATAGGTGCGCACTGCCAAACGATCGAGCGGTGGCGTGGTGATGAGTGACATTTCACGCACGCCAGAAAGGGCGAGCTGCAAGGTGCGCGGGATGGGTGTGGCAGTGAGGGTTAACACATGCACATTGGTGCGCATTTGTTTGAGGCGTTCTTTATGCTTTACACCAAAATGCTGTTCTTCATCGATGATCATCAAACCGAGATCGCGGAATTTTACGCTGTCAGCCAAGAGTGCGTGAGTGCCAATGACGATGTCGATGCTGCCATCTTCCATGCCCGCTTTGACGAGTTTAATTTCCTTGGGGCCGACAAGACGCGACGCTTGGGCAATGCGCAATGGCAGACCTTTGAAACGCTCCACGAAATTTTTATAGTGTTGACGTGAAAGCAGTGTTGTTGGAACCACAATGGCCACTTGCTTGCCCGCGTAGGCGGCCACGAAAGCGGCGCGCATGGCGACTTCGGTTTTCCCAAAGCCAACATCGCCGCAAACTAGGCGGTCCATCGGGCGGCCTTTTTGCAAATCTTCGAGAACCGCTTCTATGGCAGAAAGCTGGTCTTCGGTTTCTTCGTAGGGAAAGCGCGCGCAGAATTCATCAAATGCGCCTTCAGGAGGCGTAAATATGTCACCCGGTTTTAATTCACGCGCCGCTGCTGTTTTGATTAGGTCGCCAGCTATTTCGCGAATGCGCTGTTTGAGTTTGGCTTTTTTGGCTTGCCATGCGCCGCCGCCCAAACGATCCAGCTGAACATTTTGAGCATCCGTGCCGTAGCGCGACAGGAGTTCTAAATTTTCTACAGGCAGAAAAAGGCGCGAATTCTCGGCGTAAATTAAAAGCAAACAATCATGTGGTGCGCCCTGCACTTCAATGGTTCGTAGGCCTTCAAATCGGCCTATGCCGTGATCAACGTGCACCATCAGATCACCGGGCGAAAGCGAAGAAAGTTCGGATAGAAAATCTGCGGCTTTTTTTGCTTTGCGGGCGCGGCGTACTAAGCGATCACCCAGAATATCTTGTTCAGAGAGAATGGCTTGACCTGGTGTTTCGAACCCCCGCTCGAGTGGCAACACGATGAGAGAGACGATGCCTACATCATGTTTGGAGGCTTCAGCCCAAGTATTAGAGATTACTAAAGGAGCTAAGCCATGATCATGCAAGATCGTTGAAAGCCGCTCAGCCGAACCATCGCTCCAGCAACTGATCAATGTGCGCTTGTTGGCTTTGCGCAATGCCTCAGTGTGCAGGCGAACCGCGTCATAAACATTACCGCCCACCTCGGCGCGTTCAGCAGCAAAATTACGGCCCTGTTTACCTGAATATGAAATGGCATCACGCGATGGGTTTTCGAAGGGTGATATTTCGAGAACCGTGCGATCGGCGCAGAGCTGGTTCCACTCGGTTTCAGAAATGTAGAGACGTTCCGGTTTTAGCGGCTTGTAAGGTGCAGCGCCAAAACTCTGTTTGCCCATGGCTTCGTGGCGGGCATCATAAAATTCTTCAACTTGATCATGACGGGCCGTCATCGATTCAGAGGTTGAGTATGACAACGACAACACCGCCTCTGGCACATAATCGAACAATGTGGCCAGCTTGCCATGGAACAATGGCAACCAATGCTCCATGCCTTGATAGATGCGGGAATTGGTAATTGACTCGTAAAGCGGATCATTCAGATCAATGCCACCTAATGCTTCGGCATAGGCTGTGCGGAAAGTTGCTATAGATGATTTATTCAACAGAACTTCATTGGCGGGACGAAGCGTTAATGATTTGAGTTGGGCCGTTGACCGTTGAGACTGCGCATCGAACTGGCGGATGCTTTCAAGCGTGTCGCCAAAGAAATCGAGGCGCACGGGTTGTTCGGCGCCGGGCGGAAAAATATCGATCAAACCACCGCGCACTGCAAAGTCACCACGGTCAACAACTGTGCCACAGCGTGAGTACCCATTGTTGATGAGGAAGTTTTGAAGAACGTCGTCCTTGATGCTTTGCCCAGGAACGGCGGTGAAGCTTGCGCCCTCAATCAAACTTTTGGGAACCACGCGTTGGAGAATGGCGTTGATCGTGGTGAGGAGCAAGAATGGTTTAGTCGAGGGAGTTATCACATCTGCCAAAACTGAAAGTCGCTTGGCCAAAATGTCAGCAGATGGTGACACACGGTCATATGGCAGACAGTCCCAGGCGGGGAAGCGCTTGATCTCTAATAACGGAGCAAAATATTTGAGTTGCTCTTCAAGTTCAGACAAATGCTGATCATCGCGGCACACATGGACCAATCCTCGATGACCAGCGCCGACGGCAAGTTTTGGCAACGCTTGCGCGTCATAACCTTCCGGCAGTGCGCCGAGTTGAATGCGGCCGGGCTTAGACAGGCGTTGAATTGTGGTGTCGACTGGCGTGGTCATTTGAGGTGGGGCCTAAAGCTAATCATCTCGTGCAACAAAGGTGTATTCCATTTTTCTGGCACGGGTTCCTGAGCGGTGACCCAACTTAAAAGTTCTTGATCAGGAATTTCCAACAGAACTTCGAAGAGCGCTAATTCGCCAGTGCTCATTGACGATAGGCGCACTTGGGCAAAACCACCGACCACAATATCCATCTCCTTGATGCCACGGTGCATGGCCCGCCAGAGAAGGCGCTTTCTTGTGATTTCAGATTTTTGTGAATTATCGACCATGAATGCCGCGTCTTAACCGCAACCCCCCTTGCACCGCAACCCATTCAAGGCGAAATTGGCGCCCATGCGACCAACCATCCTCACACCCCTGTTTGCCGAAGTTACAGCCATCAAAGGCATAGGTGATAAAATTGCCAAGCTTTTGTCAAAGCTCTTGCGCCGTGGCGAGGATGTTCCGGCGCGGTTAGTGGATGTATTGTTTCATCTGCCAAACCATTTGGTGGACAGGCGCTATCGTTGCACCATTTCGCAATTGCCATTGCAAGGGGTGGTGACTTTGGAGGTGACGATTGGCAAGCATCGGCCCTCGGTGCGCGGATCAAAACTGCCCTACCGAATTGAGGCGCATGACGACACAGGGACTATGACGCTGGTGTTTTTTTCCAGTTATGGTGACTCGTTAATGCGGCAATTTCCAGTGGGCGAAAAACGGTTCATTTCGGGAGAGATCAGTTGGTTTGGGGCGGAAGCGCAGATGACGCATCCGGATTATGTTTTTAATGCGACTGAAATCGACAAGATGCCAACGCTTGAACCGATTTATCCTTTAACGGCGGGTTTGACGTCAAAGCTGTTGAACCGCGCGGGCAAGGCTGCTGTGGAGAAATTGCCACCCTTGTCAGAATGGCAAGATGCGGCTTGGCTCAAAAAACAGGCTTGGCCAGAGTTTGCTTCTGCTTTGCGCAACATGCACGCGCCGCAAGACTTAACGGTGATGGCAATGGACGGGCCAAATAGATCGCGGCTGGCCTATGATGAGTTGCTGGCCAATCAACTTGCGCTCACATTGGTGCGGGCGCAGATGAAGAAGGCCTCGGGGCGAAAGCTTGGCGGGACGGGTGAACTGCGCAAGTTGATTATCAATAATCTGCCCTATAGACTTACAAATGCTCAACAATTTGTCACTTCTGAGATTTTGGTTGATATGGCAAGTCAAAACCGGATGATCCGATTGCTGCAGGGCGATGTAGGTGCGGGGAAAACTGTGGTGGCTTTGTTGGCGCTGGCCACGGCAGTGGAAAGCGGAACACAAGGCGCACTTATGGTGCCTACGGAAATTTTGGCACGGCAGCACTTTGTAGGGCTTTCAAAATTGGTTGAGGGCACTGGTATCAAGCTGGCGATTTTAACAGGGCGAGAAAAAGGCAGGCTGCGCGAAGAAACTTTGGCGGGGTTGGCTTCTGGCGCGATCAACATATTGATCGGCACACATGCGCTGTTTCAAGACGGGGTTGAATTTCATGATCTGGGCCTTGCTGTGGTGGATGAACAACACCGCTTTGGGGTGCATCAGCGCTTGGCACTTCAAGGCAAATCTGAGGGCAAGACGGATTTGCTGGTGATGACGGCAACGCCCATCCCGCGCACGCTGGCACTCACAGCTTACGGTGATATGGATGTGTCGAAGATCACAGAGAAACCTGCGGGGCGCTTGCCGATTGATACGCGAGTGTTGCCGAACTCTAGGCACGATGAGTTAGTTAGCGGATTGCATCGCAGCTTGGCCACGGGTGCTCGAGCCTATTGGGTTTGCCCTTTGGTTGAGGAAAGCGAGTTTGTTGATTCAGCGGCGGCAGAGAAGCGCTTTGAGGCTTTGGCCGAGGCGTTTCCGGGGCTAGTTGGTTTGATCCACGGCCGATTGAAGGGGCCTGAAAAAGACGATGTGATGATGCGGTTTAAGACGGGTGTGATTTCGATATTGGTTTCAACAACGGTCATCGAAGTGGGCGTGGATGTGCCAGAAGCATCGATCATGGTGATTGAAAATGCCGAGCGCTTTGGTCTGGCGCAATTGCACCAGCTGCGCGGGCGGGTTGGACGCGGATCGGCTAAATCATCTTGCCTTCTGATGTATCAAGAACCGTTAGGCGAAACAGCCAAAGCGCGGCTTAAGATTATGCGCGAGACGGAAGACGGGTTTCTGATTGCTGAGGAAGATTTGAAGCTTCGTGGCGCTGGCGAAATGTTAGGAACCCAGCAATCAGGATTGGCCGAATTTCGGATGGCAGATTTATCCGTACACGGAGAATTACTGGTTGCGGCGCGCGATGATGCGCAACTGATTTTGAACAAAGACCCGAAGCTGGAAACGTTGCGCGGCGAAGCTCTGCGCAATTTGCTCTATTTATTTGAGCGTGACGCAGCGATTAAGCTTTTATCTTCCGGCTGAGTTTTTTAACCACCGTTTTTGGGAGCCCTTTTTCGGGGAACACCAGGCCCATTGAAATAATCAGCTTCAAGCCATCTTCCACGCTCATATCTAAAATGCGAACGTCTTTTTGATCGGCGAAGAACACATAACCGCCAGTGGGGTTTGGCGTGGTGGAAATATAAATTGAATACATGGCCCTGCCCGCTTCGAGGCCCACATCGCTGCCATCAATCTCGCGTGACACAAACGCCAGCGCCCACACGCCTTTGCGCGGCCATTCGACCAAACATACATTGCGGAAGGACGCGCCTTTTTCGGCGAAGATGGTTTCGAATATTTGCTTGGAACTTTTATAGAGCGAACCGACCACAGGCAATCGGTTGAGCAGCCTGTCCCACAGACTTAAAAAATACTTCCCCACAAAATTTGTGGCCAATGCGCCAAAAAACGTCAGCGCTATTAAAGTGGCAACCAAGCCAAAGCCCGGAATGCGGATGGGCAAATAAGTGTCGGGATTATAGACCGCGGGGATCCAAGGCTTCACCCAACCATCAAAAATGCCAACCACCCAAAGCGTTGCCCAAATGGTGAAAGCAATGGGAGCGGCAATGACAAGGCCGGTGAAGAAATAACGGCGCAGGCGGGCGAATGTTGAAATGCGTGGCGGTTTTGTGAGTTGAGGGAATTCGATATCGGTCATGGCCCTTCAATCGCACAGATGGCATAGCCCATGCAAGTTTTACGGGAGTAATCAATTCTTTCGTCGGAATGACGGGGTTAAGAGGTGTGGCGCACGTCCGAAACGGAACTGCCCTTCCTGTGTTGAAGTGAATCGATTAGGGTTCCTAGCATGGGGCTGATTAATCCACGCACGATGAGGAACGCACTGGCTGCAAAGTCAGCGCCGACGCCGGAACAAGCCGAGATTGCGCGGCTTTGGTCGGAGAGTATTCGTAACCGCGAAATCTTCCGCCACAATGAATCGCAAATCGAAGGCGTGTTTCAAAGTAAAATAATTGAGGGTTTGTTTGGCTATCAACCATTTGACGGCACGGGCAAGCAGAATTACCGTCCTAAACAACCGATGGGGCGCGGCATTGCGGATATTGCTCTTGGTAATTTCAGCGGTACGGCCAAACCTATTGCCCCATTCGAACTGAAAGGAGCCGACACCAAAGACCTTGATGCGCCAATGGCGGGGCGCAACAAATCTCCCGTGCAGCAGGCTTGGGAATATGCCAATGCTGTGCCTGGGGCAAAGTGGGTTCTGGTTTCCAATATGCTGGAAATCAGGCTTTATGCCTTTGGCGCTGGCCAGTTGGACTATGAGCGGATTGATCTTTCTAAGATTGACGAGCCCGATGAATTCGGCAAAGCGCAATTGCTTTTATCGGCGGAAAATCTTTTGGGCACACGCCTTGATGATTTGTTGCGCGATTCTAAGCAGCAGGACAAAGATATTTCGGTGGCGCTCTATGCCGATTATCAAAGCTTGCGCATTAAGCTGATTGAAGCGGTGGATGCGGCCACAGGCGGCGCTGATAAAGTGCAGGCGGTGAACACGGCGCAAAAGATTCTCGACCGTGTGTTGTTTATTGCATTTGCTGAAGACCGTGATTTACTTCCACAAAAGTCTTTGGAAAAGGCGTTCGTATCTGAGAATGCTTATGATCCCAAACCTGTGTGGGATAATTTCAAAGGCTTGTTCAAGGCCATTGATTTGGGCAACACTAAGCTTGGCATTTCAAAATATAATGGCGGGTTGTTTAAATTTGACGAGCAGGTGGACTTGCTGAATTTGAGCGATGCTATTTGTGAAGAGTTCAAGAACATCGGCGCTTATCACTTCGACACGGAAGTGAGTATTACGGTTCTTGGTCATATTTTTGAACAATCAGTTTCTGATGTTGAAAAGCTGCTGGCACGCGCACGGGGCGAAACGGATGATGTGCCGGATAAAACCTCTGGTGTTAAGGGCCGCAGAAAGCGCGACGGCATTGTTTATACGCCAGACTATATTGCGCAATTCATTGTGGAAAAAACATTAGGTACGCATGTGGAGGAATTGTTCTGCAGCACAATCATCAAACATGCCAAGGGAGATGCTGGTGATTATGACACGCTGAAATTCAAGAAGAATGCGGAATTGCAGGCATGGTATGAATATCGGCTGGCTTTGAAAACATTGCGGGTGGTTGATCCGGCTTGTGGGTCTGGTGTGTTTCTGGTGACTGCGTTTGATTATCTCAAAGGTGAATATGACCGCGTCGATAAAAAAATAGCGGAGCTGCGCGGCGTTGCGGCGCAAATCGACATTGAAGATGTTGACCGTGAAATTCTTTCGCAGAATCTTTATGGCGTGGATGTGAATGCCGAGAGCGTGGAAATTACCAAGCTTTCGCTGTGGCTGAAAACCGCCAAGAAAGGCAAAGAGCTGGATAGCCTCGACCATAATATTCGAGTGGGTGATAGTTTGATTGAGGATTCAAGCTTTGCTTATTTAAAGCACGGGTTTTCATGGAACAGCGCTTTTCCCGAAGTGTTTGCAGCGGGTGGCTTTGACGTGGTGCTGGGCAACCCGCCTTATGTGCGCCAAGAACTTTTGAAAGACATGAAGCCCTATCTGCAAAAACGCTTTGAAGTTTATCACGGCGTGGCAGACCTTTATTGCTACTTTTTTGAACGCGGCATTAGGCTTTTGAAACAGGGTGGCAGACTTGGTTATATTTCATCTTCCACCTTTTTTAAAACCAGTTCCGGCTCTCCCCTGCGCAGCTATTTGAAAAAAGAAGTGGCGCTTGAATCAGTGACAGATTTTGGTGACTTACAAATTTTTGAAGGTGTAACCACCTACCCCGCTATTTTGACCATGCGTAAAGCGGCTCAAGATGCAGCATTCAAATTCTGGAAAGTGAAATCCGTTCCGCAAGGCAATTTTGATCAAGCCTTTGGTGAAAATGCGCAAAGCTTTCCTCAAGATAAGTTGGGCCAGGGCAGTTGGGAACTGGAGTCTGATGCGCTCCGCCAGTTACGCGACAAAATTGTGGGCGACAAGAAAACCCTGAAAGAAGTTTATGGCTCGCCACTTTACGGCATTAAGACCGGACTCAATGAAGCCTTCGTCATCGACCGCGCCACGCGCGACAGGTTGATTGCGCAAGACCCGAAATCTGAGGAGCTGCTTAAGCCTTGGCTGGAAGGCAAGGATTTGAAACGCTGGCGAGCTGAACCAAGAGACATCTATGTGATCTTCGCAAGGCGCGGCATTGATATTGAAAAATATCCTGCCGTACTCGCCCATCTCGAACAATTCCGCGAACAGCTGGAGCCAAAGCCAAAGGGCTGGCAGCCAACAAAAGCGATTCAAGAATGGAAAGGCCGAAAGCAAGGCAGCTATAAATGGTATGAATTACAAGACACAATTGACTATTTTAAAGAATTCGAAAAACCGAAGATTATCTATGGTGAATTTGCTGCAACAAATATTTTTAGCATTGAACCAAATAGCTATTACCTAAACAATAAATGCTATTTTCTGCCAAAGGGTGACTATGATCTTCTTGCTTACTTGATTTCAAACATATTTAGGTTTTTCATCGATGCCGAAAGTGTCGCGATGCGTGGTGGCTTTACACAGTTACATTCACAGTACGTCGAATTGCTCCCAGTACCAAAAATGGAACCCGCTGAAACTAATAGTCTCAAAGACTTAGCTTATAGAAGTCAGGCTTGTTCGGCAACCCAAATTGCAAAGCAAATCCAGTTCGCCCGCCGCATTCCCGATCTCTGCCCCGCAAACCGCGATTCCAAGCTTTCCACCAAGCTGCAAGACTGGTGGCAGCTGCCAGATTTTGCCGCCTTCCGCGCCGAAGTGAAGAAATGCTTCAAAGCCGAAATTCCGCTTGGCGAACGCAATGCATGGGAAGACCTGTTCACCCAAGGCAAAGCCGAAATCACCAAACTTTCCGCCGAAATCAAGCGGAGCGAAGATGAAATCAATGCTATCGTTTATAAACTGTTTGATTTGGACGCGGATGAGATCAAATTGCTGGAAGAGTCAATCGGGGCAAAATAAAGCGGGGCCCCTCGCCTTCACAGGGGTGACGGGGCACAGGGGAGCGTGGTTATTTCGGAGACAGCCTATTTCAGTGACAGTGCATTCTATTATCGCATTGATTATGTTAGCAAGAATGACGACGCGATAATAGAATGCACTGTCACTGAAATAGGCGCGGCTTGAGGTTGGTTATTCCCCAGGCCTAACCGGGTTCTGCTCCAACCACACCCTTGCCCGCGCTTCGGCCTCGATGCGGGTTTCTTCGGTCGCGCTGAAACGCATTTGGGCCAGTTTTGAAAAAATGACTGGATTTTCGTTTTTGACTGCAAGTTTTCCGGCTATAATGTACCACATCAAGGCTCTGGTATCATCTTGGCGAACGATCTTACCCGCACTGTAAAGCTCGGCCAGATAGGCCGCCGCATCGGGGCTGTGTTTTCGCACTGCAGAGTTGAGCCACTTTAAGCCCTGAGCTGGATTTTTGGCCATTCCCTCACCTTCAACACTCATGGTTCCGAGAGAGTAAAGTGCGCGTGGGTGACCAAAAGACGTGGCAATTCTCAAATAGGTGCGTGCCGAGGATTGCGGGCTTGCCGCCAGTTTGGCGCTGGTAATACCAGTTCGAAGATAATCAGCCACACGAAGCTGGGCATCAATCACGATCCGAAGGCGGTTTTTATCGGGCTCTTCTGGATCATAGTTTTCAGTAACGCGGCTATAGTAAGAGTAGGCTGTGGCTTGATCAACCGGAAAGCCCTGCCCCAGACGGTACATATGGCCCAAAAACCAATCTGCAACCATATTGCCATCATCGGATGATCTGCGAAAATATTCGGCGGCTTGAGGATAGTCGCCATTCATATATGCACCGCGCGCGCGTTTTAAATCATCTGTCCAAAAAGATGGGATTTCAATGTGCGGAAGTTTTATTTCGGGCGGCCGCAGCATGGAAAAAAAATCACCGATTGGATCATCATCACCAGCAAAGACTGGAGTAGCAAAGGTGCAAAAAATGAAAAATACAAGCGTAACCAGCCCTCGCATTTTTTCAGTTTTCAACTCGCACATCATCAATCTACTTCGTCGCCTGAGGGCGAACCTAACCTTTAATAACTAATACGTTCTGACCACAGAAGCCCATCGCAACTGTTTGAAAGAATTTCAAATTAAGCGGCAATTGCGGCGGATCATGGTTGAAGCTGGGGCCCAAAACGGCTGCTTGCACAAAAGTATGAACTGTTGCGCGAATGCAACATACACAAAGTGGTTCATTGATCATGCTTGGCATGCCATTATGGGCGATGATAGATTCTCCTGAAATCCAACCCGCGCTCGAAAGCCTGAGCTTTGCCTATGTGCGAAGGCCAGGGCTTTGGAAAATAATGTTCACCAATCTGTTTATGGGTATTATTACTTTCACCATCTGGCATTTTTGGGGCAAAACGAATGTGCGCCGCCATGTTTGGAGCTGCATCCAGATTAATGCAGAGCCGCTTGAATATACAGGCACGGGTGGAGAACTTTTTCGCGGTTTTTTGCTGGTGTTTGCGATTTTCATATTGCCCATTTTGTTGCTGACTGGCGGGCTTAGTCTCTATCTTGGCCCGCAACATCCGGCGATCAGCGGCATGAACGGACTGTTTGCAATTGCTGGTTATTTGCTGGGCGGCTTTGCACTTTACAAGGCGCGGAATTTTCAACTTTCACGCACCAACTGGCGCGGCATTCGCGGCAATATGGCGGGATCGGCTGGGCTTTATAGTTTGACTTACTTTGGCAGCATCTTAGCCAAAAGTTTTTCAATGGGGTGGGCCACCCCGGTGATGAACGTCGTGATGTCGGAACAGATGATTGGCGATATGCGTTTTGGTGATTCCGCGTTCAAATTCAAAGGCCGCGCAGGGCCGCTTTATCCAACCTATGCTTTATGTTGGTTTTTGACTTTGTTTTTGTTTTTCGGTGGTGGTGGCTTTTTGATTTATGAATTGACGCAATTGTTTGGCACCAATTTAGAAGATGCGTTCAAACATGTGTTCAAAACAGAGGGAAGTGTTCAAGCCACCACTAATGAATTTCAATTGGTCGGCTTTTTTATCATTGGATTGATTGGCATTATTATGATTTACGTTCTGATATTTCCATCACTTTGGGCAATTTATTCTGCAAAAGAAATGCGCACTTTGGCGGGCTACACGCGCTTTGATGGCGCCCAGTTTAAATTGAACGCTACGGCGGGCAGCGTGATTTGGTTAGCGGTTGGCAACGTGTTGATTATTGTTTTGGCTGTGATTCTGGCAATTGCGGCGCTTGGTGGATTGTTCGGCGGCATGGTGTGGTTTGGTCTGGAAAAATCGACCGGCATGGCGATCTTGGGCGGTGTTATGACCTTAGTGATCTATCAAGCTGTATGGGCCTTAACGCGGCCCGTCATAACGCAGCGCAATATCGCATTTATATTCAAGCGATTGACGATGGAAGGCTCGGTTGATTTAAACCGCATTCGCCAATCTATTGCAGCGCGGCCAACCCGCGGCGAGGGCTTGGCCGATGCGTTTGATTTGGGAGCTTGGTGATGAGTGTTTCTGCACAATATTATGATGGTGAATCTGCTCGCATTCAAAATGTGGATGTGAATGATGATGGCGTTAACCTCACTTTTTCAGGCGCTGCCACAAGATATACATCTTGGAACATCAAGGGGCTTCACGCCATTGATGCGCCAGCAGCAGGTCAACCATTTCGCCTGACGCATGAAGACAAACCGGGCGCGCGACTGATCATTCGAGATGAGGCGTTTGTTAAAACGCTGGTGTCGCGGTCTTCGCATTTGAAGGGTGGCTATTCGGCGCGTGATATATCGCATATATTTGGCTGGACAATCGGCGGGCTTTTGACAGTGTTTGCAATTGGCTATTTTGTCATGACCTTTTTGCCAGATAAAGTTGCGCATGTTTTGCCAGATAGCTGGCGCAACCGCGTGGGCAAACAAATGGAAGAAGCCATGGTTTCGGGCGCAAAAGTTTGTCATTCGACCGCTGGGGATGCTGCGCTCAGCGCCATGATTGGCAGATTTGCAGAAGGCACCCCAGAACTCCCTGCCATTGCGGTGCATGTTTATGATTTGCCTATTTTGAACGCTTTTGCGGTTTCAGGAGGAAGCATTATCCTGACGCGTAAATTGCTTGAGGAAGCGGGCGGGCCAGACGAACTTGCGGGCGTGTTGGCGCATGAAATTGGTCATGTGGCACATTTGCATCCAGAGGCACAATTGGTGCGGCTAACGGGTATGCAGGTTTTGGCAAGCGTGTTCACTGGTTCGGGCGGCGGCGACATGACCACAAACATGGCATTTCTGGCGACTGCTTTGCGATTTACACGAGAGGCTGAGGCTGAGGCAGATGCCTATGCCCGCGAGACAATGATGAAAGCAGCAATTGATCCTGTGGGTTTGAAACTTTTCTTTAAAAAGATTTTGAAGATGGAAGGTGAAAGTAAGGACTCAAATGCGGCGATTTCAGGTCTGGGTGGAATTTTTTCGACTCATCCCGGAACCGCGGAGCGTATGGACAAAATCACACCCCTACCTTCTGGAACAGTAACAAGACCTTCATTGGATGAGGCGCAATGGCTGGCGCTCAAGGATATCTGCAAGGGCTGAGGGATTACTCCTCACCCTCGCCTGCTTCGTCCTCACTGATGCGCTCAACCGACACTACATGCTCGTCTTTTGCAGTGTCTATTAATGTCACACCCTGTGTGCTGCGACCGGCTTTGCGGATATCGTGAACCGGACAGCGGATCAATTGTCCGCCATCAGTCACAAGCATCAGCTCGTCGCTTTCATCCACAGGGAATGACGCAACCAAATGGCCGTTGCGGTTATTTACAACCATGGCGGTGATGCCTTTGCCGCCGCGACCAGAGATACGGTATTCGTAAGACGAAGTGCGCTTGCCATAGCCGTTGGATGAAACCGTGAGAACCACTTGTTCGGCAGCGCCCATTTCGGCGTAGCGTTCTTGGCTAAGAACAGTATCGGCTGAAACTTCTTCGTCCGAGACACCAGCTTCGGTTTCTTCGCCAGCAACGGCACGGGACATTTTAATAAAGGCAGCGCGTTCCTCCGTTGTTGCTTCAACATGGCGCAGTATCGACATTGAAATCACATGATCTTTTGTCGCCAGCTTGATTCCCCTAACGCCCGTGGAGCCACGGCTTTGAAACACGCGCAAATCAGCCACGGCAAAACGAATGCATTGGCCATTTCTTGTGGTCAGCATCACGTCATCAGCATCAGTACAGATTTCAACGCCGGCAATCATATCCCCATCTTCAAGCTTCATGGCAATCTTGCCACCCTTGTTGATGGTTTCAAATTCTGTCAATTCATTGCGGCGCACGTCACCCGACTGGGTAGCGAACATGATGTTCATGGTGGCCCAAGTGGCTGGATCTTCCGGCATCGGCATGATGGTAGTTATGCGCTCGCCTTGGGCCAGCGGCAGCAAGTTAATCATGGCCTTGCCGCGCGATGTTGGATTGCCAATCGGCAAGCGCCACGTTTTCAGGCGGTAAACCATCCCCAAGGACGAGAAGAACAAGATGGGAGTGTGCGTGTTGGCAACGAATAATTTTGTGACGAAATCTTCGTCTTTAATTTGTACGCCCGCCCTGCCCTTGCCGCCACGGCGTTGAGCACGATAGGCTGAAAGTGGAACGCGTTTGACATAACCCGTGTGAGAAACGGTAACGACCATGTCTTCGCGTTGGATCAAATCCTCATCATCAACTTCACCTTCGTTTTCGATAATCTCGGTGCGGCGCGGCGTTGCGAAGTTCGTTTTAACCTCGGTCAATTCATCTTTGATGATTGAACGAACCCGGGCACGCGAACCAAGGATTTCGAGATAGTCTTTAATTTCGACGGCGAGTTTTTCGAGTTCGGCAGAAATTTCTTCAAGGCCCAATTGCGTCAAGCGTTGCAGACGCAGATCGAGAATGGCGCGCGTTTGTTCTTCGGACAAACGGTATGTGCCATCGGCGTTCAGTTTATGACGCGGATCATCAATGAGCTGGATTAAAGCTTCCAACATTTTTGCCGGCCAATCACGGCCCATCAAAGCGGCGCGAGCTTCGGCTGCATCCCGCGAGGCGCGGATCAGGCGAATGACTTCGTCAATGTTCGCAACCGCAATGGCTAAGCCCACCAATACATGGGTGCGGTCTCGCGCTTTTTTCAACAAAAACTTGGTGCGGCGGGTGATGACTTCTTCGCGGAAGGAAATGAAAGTAGTAAGCAAATCCAGCAATGTAAGTTGTTCTGGCTTGCCACGGCTGAGCGCGATGTTATTGACACTGAAAGAGCTTTGCAATTGCGAGAAGCGCCAGAGCTGATTGAGAACAATTTCAGGCTCAGCATCACGCTTCAACTCGATGACAACGCGCATGCCTTCACGCGAGCTTTCATCCCGAATGTCAGAAATGCCTTCGATCTTTTTATCGCGCACCATCTCGGCGATTTTTTCAATCATGGTGGATTTGTTGGTTTGGTATGGGATTTCAGTAACGATCAACGCAAGGCGGTCTTTGCGGATCGTTTCGGTTTCCACACGGCTGCGCATGACAATGGAACCACGGCCTGTGCTGAAGGCGCTTTTGATGCCGGCGCGGCCTAAGATGATGGCACCTGTTGGAAAATCTGGACCGGGGATAATCGGCAGCAGTTCTTCCATGGTGATTGATGGATTTTCGATAACGGCAAGCGTGGCATCAATCACTTCGCCCAAATTATGCGGCGCCATGTTGGTGGCCATGCCCACGGCAATGCCGCCTGCGCCATTGACGAGCAAGTTTGGAAATTTGGCAGGCAAAACCGATGGCTCGCGGAATTCATTGGAATAGTTGAGCGTGTAATCAACCGTGTCGCTTTCGAGATCATCGAGAAGCGGCATGGCAGATTTTGCAAGGCGCGATTCTGTGTAACGATCAGCAGCAGGCGGATCACCATCCACTGAACCAAAATTGCCTTGGCCATCAATAAGCGGCAAGCGCAGCGAAAAATCCTGCGCCATGCGCACCATGGCATCATAGATCGCAAGGTTGCCATGGGGGTGATATTTACCCATCACGTCGCCGACGATGCGGGCGGATTTTTTGTAGGCCTTATCCGGCGTGAAGCCGTTTTCATACATGGTGTATAGAATGCGGCGGTGCACTGGTTTCAGACCGTCGCGCACGTCGGGCAATGCACGCGACACGATCACGCTCATGGCGTAATCGAGGTAAGATTTCCGCATTTCCTCTTCGATGGAAATAGGCGAAATTTCATTTGGGTTGGCGGGCGGAAGGCCCTTATTGTCTTTATCTTTGTCGGCCACGGAAGTTCTTGAAATCCCAATGAAATTAAAACTGAAAGGGACACGCAAAAATCGCCATTAAAACGACTCGTGTGGCCTGTCACATTCTAGTCTTAGAGGGGCATAAGAGCAATCAAAACGGTGTTAAGTCTGAGGCATATTCGACTTATTTTCGGCGCGCTGTGAAGCCGTTACCGCGGATTGCCCAGCCTTCATCTGTCAGTGCTGAACAGTTGTTTTTATGATCTAATAGGTGCTTGAACTGTACGCAAACTTTGTTACCTGAAATAGTCCAGCGTCCGGTGTCTTTCTCACCTTTGTTGGTAACAACAGATATTCCACCTCCTGGTGAAATCACTGCAACTGCTGACACACTGTCAGCAACACTCACATTGTAGGAACCGGGAAGAGTTTTGCGAATCTGAGTCGCGGTGAGAGTGTCTCCGGCAAAAGCGTTGCAGGTGTAAGTGCCAACAAAACAAACGACAGAAAATAACTTAAGGCTGTTTCTAACTGTTAACAGGGACATCTTCGCACTCATTCAATTGCGCGTTCATTTTAGCATAACTTGGCCATTTGAAAATACCGAAATTGAGTTCATCTCTTCATCGTAAGTTGGATCAACAGAATAGTCATCCAGCACAAACTGCCCTTCGACAAATTTCCAAGTTCCATTGGACGATGCATCACCAATGCCACGCCATTTTGAAAATGATGTTATGGTTTTGGTGGCCGGATCATATTCTGAATTCACGAGTTCGGTTGTGGCCGTAAAACCGTTCACCTTCATTGATTCAAGTGTCTTGCCCTCTTCGTCGCCTGCCTTGTGCTTGATCACCATATTTGGTTCGGAAAAACTCAAAGGATGGAGGCCAGTGCTATCCTGCAAAAAATAGACTTGAGTTTCATTATAAGCTGCCAAGGTGCACTGGAATACATAAAGCTTTAGCACCTGTTCTGGTTCGTCTGATGCTGCTCCAGCATATTTGTATTTTATCTCATGCATGGCTGGCTCGTTGATACCGCCACGGGTTTCTTCCACTTTCTGGCAGTTTCCCTTTTGCGAAGCGATAAACAGCGTTTTGGCATCTTCAAGTGTTGGCGCTGACTCAGCTGTGTCGGCTAGTGCATCCCCGCATTTTGGTAGGGCATAGACTTGAAAATCATCCGCCTTCCCCAGCTTCAATGCGCCTTTTTCGATTTGATAAGGCCGTGACGGTGGTTCTTGGACTGCCCCGTTTACGGCGCGGATGGTGTAGCAACCCAGAAATATTTTTGAAACACCGTTGTCGTCTGTGGCCTTTATTGCGGTTGGCACATTATAGAAAATCGATCCCGCTGCGCCGTCGCCGGTGATTTCACCCGTTAGAACATCGACCCGTGCTGTGTGTTCATAGCCAGCCAGAAAAGCTTTGAAATCCTTTGCCGGTGGTGTGGAGAAATAGTCATAAGCCCGTGCATATTCGTGAAGGTTTATTGCGTTGTAGAGTGAACGGACTAAATCAGCTGCTGAGCTCCGATTGTCTTGGTAGCGATCGCTTGCGTGCGCAGACGTAACTATCAACATAAAAACGAGGGCAATTGAGCGAAACATAATCTATCTCCAATGTTCGATATTTTGCCCCCGCAAGCTGATTGTATCTCGACTTAGAAAGGAACTTCGTCATCCAAATCGCGATTAAAGCTTGCTGGCTTGGCTGATGATCGCGGGCGCTCCATTGGGCCTGATGAACCAAACTCATCGCCACCACCGCCATAACTTGAATCGCCGCCGCCGGGCTTTCCACCGATCATGGTCATGACACCACTGTAGTTTTGCAATACGACTTCGGTCGAATATTTTTCGGCACCATCTTTGTCGGTCCATTTGCGGGTTTGCAATTGGCCTTCGATATAAACTGTGGAGCCCTTCTTCAAATATTGCTCCGCAACTTTGGCTAAGCCTTC
>JAYTUV010000107.1:0-18954 GCA_043744395.1 Aestuariivirga sp. | reverse complement strand
ACCGCAAAATCGGGAGTGCCCATGAAAATCAGGCGCACAATTAGAGTTTCCCCAGCTTATCTGCCTTCTGAAATTTTTTAATCACCCGCGCCTTTTTTAGCCGCGAAATATGATCAATAAACAACACACCATTCAGATGATCAATTTCATGCTGCAACACTGTAGCCGTCAATCCGGTAGCATGCAGCTCCGTCGCTTCACCTTGCCGATTAAGAAACCGCAGTTTAATCTCTTTGGGCCGATCCACCATTTCGTAGAAATCAGGAATTGAAAGGCATCCTTCTTCATAATCGTTGATTTCATCAGAAGCCCAGATGATTTCTGGATTGGCAATAAACAAAGGCTTTTTGGTCTCGCCGTCCTTGGCCAAATCCACAACCAACATCCGTTGCGCCACACCAATCTGAATAGCCGCCAGCCCAATGCCCGGCGCGTCATACATGGTCTCCAACATATCATCAAATACGCCACGCGCATGCTCATCCACAGAATTCAGTGGCTTGGAAATCTGACGCAGCAGCTTCTCGTCGGGCAGGGTTATGATGGGGCGAACGCTCATAACACCGTCAAATAGGATAGCAGCGGTTTATCGTCAATGATTTCAGCACACTTGCCATTTTGGCTAAAACCCACCATATAACCTGTCGAGAGGTTGGCAGCGGACGTTTCGCTCGCCAACTGGGTCAGGACCGGAAGGTAGCAGCCCTAACGAGACCGTTATGGGTTGCTCGTCCAGCCTCTCACCTCTAATCTCCCTCGGGTAAAATGGCAGACTCAAACACGCCCAAGAACGCTGCGGGTTACCGCGTTCTTGCAAGGAAATATCGCCCAAAAGACTTTTCTGATCTCATCGGTCAGGAAGCCCTCGTGCGCACCTTAACCAACGCTTTCACCACAGGCCGCATTGCGCAGGGCTATATGCTCACAGGCGTGCGCGGCATCGGCAAAACCACAACGGCGCGGCTGATCGCGCGAGCTTTGAATTATCCAAACGGCCCGACGATGGACATGGCCGAAATGACGCCTGCCTGCGAAGCGATTTTGGAATCGCGCCATATTGATGTGATCGAAATGGACGCCGCATCCAATACTGGTGTCGATAATATGCGCGAGATTATTGATAGCGTTCGCTACGCCCCGGTTCAGGCCAAATACAAAGTTTACATTATCGACGAAGTTCACATGCTGTCGAAAAGCGCTTTCAACGCGCTGCTCAAAACGCTGGAAGAGCCCCCGCCACATGTAAAATTCATTTTTGCGACCACTGAAATTCGCAAAGTCCCTGTCACCATTCTGTCACGTTGCCAGCGCTTTGATTTAAAGCGCTTGGATGCCGCTTCGCTGATGCAGCATTATGGCAAAATTGCCAAACTCGAAAACGTTGAGGCTGAAGAAGAAGCGCTGCGCATGATTGCGCGTGCCGCCGAGGGTTCAGTGCGCGACGGCCTTTCATTGCTTGATCAAGCCATTGCTTACGGCGATGGCCATGTGAAATCCGCTGACGTCATGAATATGCTGGGCCTGATTGACCGTGGCCAGGTGATCGGACTTTTTGATGCCGTGATGGCAGGTGATGCCCCTCGCATGCTGGCCGATGTCGCCCGCCAATATGAAGCTGGCGGCGACCCTGAAACGATCCTCACTGACATGGCAGATTTCGTGCATTGGGTCACACGTTTGAAGCTTGTGCCTGATTCAGCTTTGATGGATCAATCGCGCACTGAAGAAGAAAAGACCCGCGGAGCTGACTTCGCCAAACGTCTGGGCATGGCGCATCTTACGCGCGCTTGGCAGATGTTGCTGAAAGGCATCACGGAGACAGCTCTGTCTAATCAACCTCTGCAAGCCGCTGAAATGGTTTTGATCCGCCTCGCACACGCCGCGAATTTCCCATCGGGAGAAGACTTGGCCAAATTGGCGCAAGACGCAAAACCCATCCGAGTAACGCCCCCAGTTCAACTGGTCACCCCGTCTGATCGTGGCAACTTTTCAATGCCGGAACGCAGCAACCTTGCTGTCGCTGCTGAACAAATTCAAGTGGCTTCTGATCAACTAAATACACCCCGCGCATTCAAAAACTTCAGCGACATTATTGCGCTGGCTGCAGAACGCCGTGATATCAAATTAAAAACTGACCTCGAAACCTACATCCGCCCCATCGCCGTCAGCGAAGGTAAAGTTGAAATTGCGTTGGTCGAGGGTGCAAACCCCGCTATCGCCAATGAACTGTCGCGCAAGCTTGAAGCATGGACCAGCCGTCGCTGGATGGTCATGGTGGCAAAATCCGGCGGTGCAGAGCCTGCCGCGCAAATTCGAAAAGATGTCAAGATTAGCGCTTTCAAATGGGCTAACGATCAGCCCGACGTTCAGAAAATTCTAAAGATGTTTCCCGGCGCAGCAGTGACCGAGGTGAAAAACTTTGAAGTTGAAATAACAATGGAAGAAACCGATGAAGAATCTCGCTGACATCATGAAACAAGCTGGCCAAATGCAGGCGCGCATGGCCGAAATGCAAGCTCGTTTAGAAGCCACTACAATTGAAGGCCAATCCGGCGGAGGAATGGTGAAAGTAAAGATGACGGGAAAGTCAGTTGTTACAAGGCTCGATATTGATCCATCACTTCTGAAAGCTGACGAAAAAGAAATCTTAGAAGATTTAATCATCGCGGCTCTCAGCGATGCTAAAAATAAAGCCGAAAACATTATGGCTGCTGAAATGAAAACAGTAACTGGCGGAATGCCGCTGCCACCAGGCTTCAGCCTCTAAGGGCTGAAATTACCTGCAAGTCTCTGCCAATTTCAGCATAAAGTTTTCGCACGCCTCAATTTGGGCGACCGAAACAAATTCATCTGGCTTATGCGCCTGCTCAATATTGCCCGGCCCGCAAATGACAGTCGGAATGCCAATAGCCTGAAATAATCCGGCTTCTGTGCAATAAGAAACAGCATGGGTGGAATTTGCCCCAGCCGCATGCAGCGCCAAATGTTCGGCCTCGGAATTATGCTCCGGTGTCAACCCCGGGACTTCATTGGTTTTTGAGGTCTTAACTCCGCTTTCAGGCGCAATGGCTCTCATCGCCAGCTCAAGTGATTGCGCAAATTTTTCCAATCGCAAAGGCACACGTGTTGGATCAATACGCGGCAGCAATCTTGTTTCCCACTGGAAATCACAATCCTGTGGAATGATATTTTTTGCCGTTCCACCATTTATCACGCCGACATGAATTGTTGAATAAGGTGGATCAAAGCGCCCCGTTGGATCGCCTTCAGCAATCAAGTCAGCGCGAATTCGGCTGATCTCGCCAATCACATCAGCTGCCACCATGATCGCATTTACACCTTGGTGGGTCAGCGATGAATGGGCCGCTCGTCCGCGTACCTCGGTTGAAAATGTGACGGCCGATTTATGGCCATTCACAACTTTCATTGAAGTAGGCTCCCCGACAATGACGGCTCGAGGTTTTTTCAAATGATCACGCATATGGGCGACCAGGGGTCTAACGCCTTTGCATCCCACTTCCTCATCACAGCTCAACGCGAGGTGAATGGGCCTCTTCAAATTCATTTCTTTGAACTGTGGCACGAGGGCTAATGCGCAAGCGATAAATCCCTTCATATCGGCTGTGCCACGGCCGAATAACAAACCACCGCGCTCTTCCATCACAAACGGATCAGAAGCCCAATCCTGACCATCAACAGGCACCACATCAGTGTGACCAGACAAAACAATTCCGTCTGCAACGTCAGGCCCTATCGTCGCGTAAAGATTGGTTTTGCCTTTTTCATAATCCACACGAATATGGGGAACACCAAATTCATCTAAGTATTGCTCAACAAATTCAATAAGTGGAATGTTGCTGTGGCGGGTCGTGGTATCAAAGCCAATAAGCTTGGCCAACATTTCAATTGAGTTCATCTAATTTACGCTATGTTTAATGTGCGGGCTATCGAGGGAGAACGCGGGAATATCAACTTCAAAATGTTCACCTTTTTGGTTGATCATTCCATAGCTGCCTTCCATCACGCCTGAAGATGTCGTTAGTGGGCAACCCGATGTGTATTGAAATTGTGTTTTTGGCGGCAGTACAGGCTGCTCGCCTACAACGCCGTCGCCGCGAACATCTTGTTTGCGCCCCATGCCGTCCGTAATAACCCAATGACGCGTCAAGAGTTTAACCGTTTCCGCGCCAGAATTGCGCACAATGATGGTGTAAGACCAAACAAATTTTCCTTCGTCAGGGTTTGATTGGTTTTCCAAATATTGCGGCTCGACGAAAACACTGATGTTGCGAGTGGTTTTTTCATACATAGCCCCAATTTAGCTACTCCTGTTCAGTTTTCCACTGCCATTTTGAATCACTTGGAAAACTTCAGATTTCCCGCCAAAAGGGACCATGACCGAAATTCAAGGAATTCTCCCCGCCAGCCGTATCGCCGCCTATTGCGAAAATGGTATTATTAAGCTCGCCCGCAAACCGGACGCAGATCAAATCCAACCTGCCAGCTTAGATTTGCGCTTGGGCAAAGTTGCATACCGCGTGCGTGCCTCTTTCTTGCCCGGCCCCAAAACGACTGTTGCTGACAAGTTGAAAAATCTTGTTTTGCATGAAATTAGCTTGGAACAGGGTGCGGTTTTGGAAACGGGCTGTGTTTACATCGTGCCACTTCAAGAATCGCTCGCTTTGCCAAAAGGTGTTTCCGCAGCCGCCAATCCAAAGAGCTCAACAGGTCGCCTCGATATTTTTACCCGCGTGATCACAGACTATGCGCAGGAATTCGACAAGGTGCCGGAGGCTTATGCGGGCCCGCTCTATGCAGAAATTTCGCCACGTACATTTTCAATTCTGGCGCGCGAGGGATCCCGCCTTTCTCAAATTCGGTTTCGTTCTGGAGCAAGTTTGGCAACAGATGCTCTGATCCACCTATTAAATGCCGCTGAGCCGTTGATTACCGAGGGCGAGGTAAACATTGATGGCGGTCTTGCGCTGTCGGTTGATTTGACAGGCGGTAAGCTTGAAGGCCCTGTCGGCTTTCGCGCAAAGCGCCACTCGGCACTGGTTGATGTTGACAAAAAAGCAGCGCTGGATGTTCTCGATTACTGGGAGCCTATTTGGCATAAAGGCTCGCTGATCCTCGACCCAGATCAGTTCTATATTTTAGCGTCGCGCGAAGCTGTGCGCATTCCGCCAACCCATGCCGCCGAGATGGTTCCATACAATCCATTGGTGGGTGAATTTCGTGTGCACTACGCAGGCTTTTTCGATCCAGGCTTTGGCCATAGCTCCGGACATGGCGAAGGTGCACGCGCAGTTTTGGAAGTGCGAAGCCATGAAGTGCCATTTATTTTGGAAGATGGCCAGATTATTGGACGCTTGATTTACGAGCCCCTCACTGAACCACCGCAGATGGTTTATGGTTCGGATCTGGGCAGTAATTATCAAAAGCAAGGTTTGAAGCTGTCAAAACATTTCAAAACTTATGATGGGTCCTATCGCTCTTGAATGGGCTTCCCAAGTAAAAGACAAAAGCCTAATTCATTAATGCCCGGTCGACGAGTTCTTTACCTCGCCGTTTTAAAAGCCGGCCGATAGCTTACTTTCCAGAACTGCCAGAAGACCAATGCTGCTAAAGCTACAAATGGAAGCCATAATGTTAAAATTGGCGGCCAATTCGAATTGCGAGATATATTAGTACCCATACTGAGGTATTGGTTAAAGCCGAGCACAATGGAAAGGCCAATAAAAAACCGGAACGGCCCGGGATTGCGGCGTGGTTCGATAATTGTTGCGACAGCGATGAAGGGCAGCAACCAGATGAAAGCAAATTGGGCCAATCTATAATTCAACTCGGCAGCGATGCGGCGCGGCTCCACTTTGAATGGCAATTCCGAACCACCTGTCAACAACTCAACAAGCGTCCATTCATATTCGATATGACCGCGGTCGCCATAGATTTTAGCCTCAACGGCTTTGATCGGCCCTTGTACATTAGCAAGGCGTGAAGAAGTTATGGTCGCCCCACTTGTGGCCAGAGGCATTGCCCCATTGCCCTTAACCTCCATGACATCCAATCCTTCGACGATGTAAGACTGTTGAGCTAGACTTCCCTCGCCAATCAGCTGTCCTGCACTGCCTGCGGTCGTAACGCTATGGCCATCCTTGTAAGCCTCGAACATGAACACTTTTGAAAATAAGCGACCATCTCGTGCAATGTCTTCGACGAGAATTGTTTTATTATCATCAACACGAAAAACATTTTTACTGTCAGTTACAAGGCTGGCTGTGGCTTGAACTTCATGAATAAAGGCGTTGGAATTATAGAACGATACAGGCTGTAACCAGCCGAATATGGCCAAACAAACTAAACTCACTGCAAAAGTAAGCGCCATGATGGGAGCAAGGAGCTGCATCATACTGAATCCCAGGGCATGCATGGCATCCAATTCTCGCGAGCGACTGATTTTGGATATGCCTAACATAACGCCGACCGCCAGTGAAACCTGCAGCGCAAGACCAGAATAAAGCGGCAGCCATTGACCGAGATATTTAACGATGGCAAAAAAAGGATTGGGTTGATGGATTGCAATGTTCCATACCAGCTTTAGCTTCACAGATTCAAGCAAAAGCAAGACATAGATAAACGTGTTGCGCATCGGGCCAAAAATATTTGTCAAAACATATGCACTCGCTTTCATATGGAAACCGAGGCCATGGACTTGTCGGGTCTGCATTCTTATTCTCACATTTGATTACAGGATATTTCGCGGTTTATAAGCGTATTGTAAAGCCCGTGTGGGGATGCTTAAAGCCGAGCTAATTATGATTTTCTCCTGCCTAATTGATTTGGGACGTGGAGCGATTTGGCATTTGGGAAATTGATGATCAATATACTACAAACGACCACTTTTGTGATGGCTCTCGGCATTGTGTTTTTTGGTCTTTCACAAGCGTGGCTGGCATTGAATTATCAACGCAGCAAGAACCAGTCACGGGTCGCAAAACCTGCTGCAGTTTGGTTAGGTGCTCTGCCTACTGTTTTAATGCAACTGCCAATCTACAATGAACGCTATGTTGTTGAGCGCTTGTTGCGCGCTGTTGTTTTACTTGACTATCCGCATGACAAGCTGACAATTCAATTGCTGGACGATTCCACCGATGAGACAACGGCAATTGCTGCAAAAGTGATTTCCGAGTTGGCCAGCACGGGCGTAAACATTCAGCATATCAGGCGCGTTGATCGCAGTGGTTACAAAGCTGGCGCCTTGCAGGCTGGGCTTGCTCTAGACAATAGTGAGTTCATCGTCATTTTTGATGCAGACTTTATTCCGCAACCTGATTTTATAAAGCGGATCATCGTTTATTTCAGCGACCCGAAAGTTGGCATGGTGCAGACACGCTGGGATCATTTAAATGCTAATTATTCTATGCTTACAAAGATCCTTTCCTTTGGCATTGACGCGCATTTTTCGATGGAGCAGGGCGGGCGGCAAGCCAGCGAAAGCTTTATAAATTTTAACGGCACAGCCGGAATGTGGCGACGCAAAACAATTGACTCAGCTGGCGGCTGGAGCAGTGATTGCCTGACTGAAGATTTGGATTTGAGTTTTAGATCGCAGCTTTTAGGTTGGAAATTTTTGTTTGAAGAAAGTATTTCGACGCCATCAGAACTACCCGTTGAAATGAGCGCTATACGCTCGCAACAGTTTCGTTGGACAAAAGGGGCCGCAGAGGTCGGCCGCAAGATATTGCCTGTGCTGTGGTCTTCGAACGAGCCGTTTGCGCGCAAGCTTGTGGGATCTTTCCATATGTTAAACAGTCTCATTTTTCCAAGTGTATTTGTGTTCAGCTTACTGACGGCCTGCTATCCATTTCTCTATGGTCAGGGGGCCGAGATTGCCTTTTTGCCGATTGGCTTCATGCTATTGGTTGGCACAGTGAGTATTGTCTTCGCTTATGCCACCGCCCAAACGCACGGGCATTTTCAGCACCGCAGCGGCGGCTTCTTGCACGCGATCTATTCTTCTTTCATGTTCATGTTTCTGACCAGTGGGTTGGGCCTTCACAATACTATCGCAGTTATTCAAGGGTTGCTCGGGCGCAAAACGGGGTTTGTGCGCACACCAAAGCTGAACATATTGGCAGATGATCATAGGGTTACAAACAACCGTGCTTATAAGCTAGAATTTCTCACAATTGGATTTGCGTTGGAATTGCTGGCAACGGCACTTTTCCTGAGCCTGTCGATTCACAGCCTTTGGTATGGTCATTTCGCTTTGCTTTCGGTTTATGGATATTTTGCTGCAGGCTATGTGATGGTGGTTTTTTTTACTTTGGAAGAAGTGCTATCGAATTTAGCCCAAGACAAAGCTCTAGCTTGAGCGAGGTCCAGTATTTGAGCGACGATGCTACAAATAGTTGGGCCGTGATAACTCCGAGTTACCGCGGTGATTATGAACGATGCCGATTGTTATGTGAAAGTATGGACGCATTTGTTGGCGGCATTTGGCATCACTATATCATTGTTGAGACCGTTGATCTTAAACTGTTTGGGCCACTTACAAGCCCACGCAGAACAATATTGGAAATGGAAGCTTTGCTACCAAGCTCTTTCCATCATCTGGCCCGCATCCCGATAATAAACAATCGCAGTGTTTGGTTCTCTTGGCGCACCGGTTTCATGGTGGGTTGGCATGTTCAGCAAATTGTGAAACTTGAAATGGCGTTTCAAGTTAAAGAGAAAGGGTTGCTCTATTGTGACTCAGATGTGTTCTTCATGCGACCCTTCGATATTGGAAGTTTAAGCAAAGGGGGGCAGTTTCGCTTTTATAGGACGGAAGAAAGCTATGAAGAAAATGTTATCCCTTACCCTAGGTACATCAGCTACTCGGCCCGTCAATTAGGAATTTCTGGAAAACCATTCCCCAGTCCGACCTATGTCGACAATCTTGTGCCATGGCACAGTCCGACGGTAAAAGCATTATGCGGTCACATCGCTGAAGTTTCTGGGCGCGATTGGAAGTCAGCTCTCGGCCGCGACATTTTTATTTCAGAATATTCACTCTATGGTTTATTTGTTGAACGCATTCTGAAAGACAGATCCCATCTTAAAACAAACCATGACATTCTTTGCAAAACAATTTGGAACAGAGGTGCCGTGGACGACAAGGCATTGGACGAATTTTGTTCAGATTTGAATGACACTATAGTGGCTGTTGGTGTGCAATCCTTCGCTGGCATTGCAGTGGAAAGGCTTGAGCGGCAACTGAAAAGAGCGCTTCAACGTGCATAGTTCTTGGCAGATTTTTTGGAATGCTCCGGGAGGAAAGCCACTTTCTGTCGCTCTTTGCATGTTGTTGGCCAGTGTTTGCGAAATGCTGGGCATGGGCGCTTTAGTGCCTTTGGTTGCAAAAATCAGCACTGATGGTGGCGGCAGTTCATTTGTTAGTGATCTGCTCAACAAATTTTTTAGTTTGATTGGCGTAGCTCCAAGTTTCAACCATTTACTTATTTTTCTCGGAATAGCTCTGGTGGCCAAATCTACCATAGCATTTTTAGCGGTGCGATATGTTGCAATATCTGGCGCAGAAGTAACAACGCGCATTCGCAGTCGTCTGTTAGTAGCGATGATGAATGCGCGCTGGTCATATTTTGTTGATCATCGTCCAGGAGAGGTTTCTGCTATGGTGTCTGGCCAAGCAGGTTCTGCTGGCGAGGCATTTATAGCTGCAGCATTTTTTGTGACGAATTGTATATCGGCCATTGGACTCTTAACCGTGGCATCTATCATTTCCGTCAAGCTGGTGTTCATGTGCGCGATTGCAGTCGTAATCTTGGCTGTGCCTTTGAATTCGATTAACAAAATTGCGCGCGAAAGTGGAAAGCGCCAATTCAAAGCTTCAACAGACCTTACTTCGGGTGTCCAAGACGTAATGGGCAACATGAAGCCGCTCAAATCCATGGCACGGCAATCGCATTTTCTCGAAAGCTTTTCACACAGCATTGAGCAGTTACGTCGCGCCTTGATTGGTGTCGTGGTGAGCCAGCATGGAACCTATCATGGTCAGGATATTTTAGGCGCATTGATGCTGCTTGCTGGTGTTTTTGTTGGAGTCGAAGTTTTGCACTCACCACTTTCCGAGATGCTGGCAGTTGGCATTGTGTTTTATCAAATTGTTGATTTGATCAAGCGCTTGCAACTCAACTTGCAGACTTCAACGGTAACCGCTCAATCTTTTTATGGTGTCATGGGGACCGTCGAAAAAGCCGAGGCACAAGTTGAAATTGACATAGGCAAAGCTAATCCTACGCTCACTAAAAATATTAGCTTTGAAGATGTAAGTTTTGCCTACGGAAAAAAGCAAATTCTTTCACACGTCAGCTTGGAATGTAAAGCCAACGAGATCACAGTTCTCATTGGCCCCTCTGGTGCGGGCAAGACAACTCTCATTGATTTGATTATCGGGTTCAACAATCCGCAGCAGGGTATAATTTGCGTTGACGACGTGGCGATGTCGGAAATTCAGCTTTCTGCATGGAGATCAAAAATTGGCTATGTGCCGCAGGAGTTGACGTTACTGCGTGGATCAATTGCTGATAATATTCGAATGGGCGATCTTGATATTTCGCAGGACATGATTGTTGAAGCAATCCGGCTGGCGGGCGCGTCAAAATTTGTTGATGCGCTCCCAAGTGGTGCTAACACGGACATCGGCACAATGGGCGCTAAGCTTTCCGGCGGGCAACGCCAACGTATATCATTGGCCCGGGCACTGGTGTTGCGCCCAAAACTTTTGTTGCTTGATGAGGTGACCAGCGCATTAGATGATGCGAGCGAGGCTGAGATATGTGAAAATATTTTGTCACTCTCTGGAAAGTTTACAATAATCGCAATCACCCATAAACCAGCCTGGACGCGTATCGCCGACCGAATTTATCGTGTATCCGGTGGTCTTGTTGAGCGACAAAGTTTGACGAAGCGAAAAAAATGAAACGGCAAGCTGGTCCTGAAATTGAGCGGTTGATCCAACTCCTTGCAAAGCTCCCGGGGCTTGGCCCTAGATCCGCAAGGCGCGCAGTTTTATATCTCGTCAAGAACCGTGAAAAGCTCTTATCTCCCCTCGCAACAGCACTGGAGGACGCCAGCCAAAAAGTGAAAACCTGTTCGTCCTGTGGAAACGTGGATACACTTGACCCTTGTACTATTTGCTCAGATCCGCGCCGTGACCAGAGCATCGTTTGTGTAGTGGAAGAGGTTGGTGATCTTTGGGCGTTGGAACGGGCTGGGGCTTGGACGGGGCTCTATCATGTTTTAGGCGGCACACTTTCTGCGTTAGGTGGTGTAAGACCCGAGGATCTTGACATTGGTAAGCTAGTTGAACGCGCAGCTCAAGGCCAAATCAAAGAAGTGGTGTTGGCCACCAACGCCACCGTGGAAGGCCAAACCACAGCCCACTACATTACCGAACGATTGAAAAATCTGGGTGTTGCAACTTCAAGGCTCGCTCACGGTGTGCCAGTCGGAGGCGAATTAGATTATCTTGATGAAGGAACGCTAACGCAGGCCATTCGGGCACGAAGACCTTTCTGATACAACTCGTTAATACTTATTAAACCTTGATCCTAACGCGACTGGGCACAACGGGGTGCTTGGACTGCTGCTTGCTCTTTGACTCTCAACAGATTGGCCCCGTGCCAGAAAGAGACAGGAGCGTACGATGTGGGTTTCAAAAAAACTTGACGACACCTTTAAACTTTTTGCAAAGTCAGAGCGTGGATCAACAGCGGTTATTTTTGCAGTGTCGCTCATTCCACTTTTGGCAGCAGCAGGGGCCGCGATTGATTTTGCGAGCTTTTATAATACCCGTAACCATTTGCAAGCAGCGTTGGATGCTGGCGCTCTGGCCGGTGCCACTGCACAAAATGCTTCCAACGCAAAAAGAGTAACAATTGCCAAAGATGCCTTTAACGCCAACATGAGCGCAAACGACTTGGCAAATTCTACGATGGACATCAATTTCAAACCAAATGCCAAGACTGTTCTAGGCTCGGCTTCACTGCAATTCCCAACTTCGATGTTAAGCGTTGTCGGAGTGAACGATTTGGAAATTAACATCAAGTCTGAAGTTACAATCCCCAGCAACAAGACTGCCGAAATCGCTTTTGTGCTCGATTATTCGGGTTCAATGTTAGAGACTGCCGGATCCCAAGTGAAATATGTTGCCATGCGCAACAGTGTTATAAAGCTTGTAAATGATCTTTCGACTGCGCAGCCATCAAAAGTAAAGTTCGCACTCGTTCCGTTTTCAGACCAAGTTTACACTGATTTGCCGAAGTCATTCGTGTTAGGCCAAACAGGCGTCGGCTCTTGGACGGGCTGCACGCTCGACAATCAATATCCCTACAATTTACAAGACACAGTTCCAAGCAACGCAAACCAAACTAAATGGGGACAAGCCTGGCCCACTAGCGCGCCACACACTCCCTGTTCAGGTTATGCAAATCGCAACCTGAAGATCCGCCCTTTGAACAATGATTTTGCGGGCCTTAAAAGTCAAATGGCGGCGATGTATCCTATTGCCTATACTAACATTTCATTGGGCGTTCAATTTGGCTACCAAGTTCTCTCGCCCAATGGCGCATATAATGGCTCTAACAAAGTGGCGAGCTATTCAGACGCTAATACTCTCAAGTATCTCGTATTGCTGACTGATGGCGCGCAGACTTCGCCTGCATTCGGACCAGGAGGTGCGCGTGATGTTCCTCAAGGCGAAACCAATTTGGTTACGTTGTGTCAAAATGCGAAAGCTTCAGGCATCCATATTCTCACGATGGCTGTTGGTGTAGATGATGCTGCCACCAGCGCAAGGCTTCAAGGCTGCGCTACTGATGCCGCACAAGATTTTTTCGTGATCAACACATCCGATGACATCACAGCGACTTTTTCTACAATAACCGGGCAAATCGCCCAACAGGCCTATTTGAGTAAATAGGCCATACTGGAGTTCTACGCTGACAACACCTATATGAGGGCATGGCTAAAGATCCATCGCCCCCATTTTTTGTTTCAACCTACTCTCAGCTACCGGAAAGCCTCTATCGCGTGGCTGAACCGAAGCATGTTGATGCGCCAAAGCCAGTGATTTTGAACGAACGCTTAGCATCGGACATCGGCATCACATCTGAATGGCTCCATTCTGCCGAAGCACTGCAAGTTCTGGCGGGCAATACTTCTCTTCCAAATATACCCCGCATTGCAATGGCCTATGCGGGGCATCAATTCGGGAATTTTGTGCCAAGTTTGGGTGATGGGCGCGCCGCACTCATTGGTGAAATTAATGGTTTCGATCTGCATTTGAAAGGCTCTGGTCGCACAGCATTTTCGAGAGGCGGAGACGGGCGCGCGACTTTGAGCGCAATGCTGCGCGAATATATTGTCAGCGAAGCGATGTTTGCATTGGGCATTCCAACCACTCGTGCTTTAGCAGTCATTGAAACCGGCGAAAAAGTTCCACGCGAAAAATTGGAACGGGGCGCAGTTCTCACGCGTGTTGCCAAGAGCCATGTGCGTGTGGGCACTTTTCAGTATCTGGCAGCAAGAGGTGAAGAAACATCGATGCGGGCGCTGGTGGAATTCGAAATTGCACGAAATTTTCCGGATACCCCTGATGAAACCAACCGTTCCATTTGGTTCCTTCGCCAAGTCATCTCCCGCCAAGCACCTTTGATTGCCAAATGGATGTGTGTTGGATTTATCCATGGTGTGATGAACACCGATAATATGAGCATCGTGGGCGATACAATTGATTATGGACCTTGTGCCTTTATGGATGCGTTTGATCCTCAAAAAACATTCAGCGCGATTGATCAGACGGGAAGATATGCGTGGGATCGGCAGCCCGTAATTGCCTTATGGAATTTGACAAGATTGGCTGAAGCGATGTTGCCGCTGTTTCATGCTGATCATGAAACAGCAATCAAGCTTGCGGAAGCAGAACTAAAGAACTTCATGCCGCAATTTGAGACTGAATTTGAAACCGGGATGGCGGCAAAACTGGGATTTAACAACGTGAGAGAAGGTGATGCCGAATTCATAGCATTCACTTTACTGAATTTGGCCAATTCGAAAGCCGATTTTACACTTTTCTTTTCAACTTTAACTGAAGCGGTCGAAATGAAAGATATGACAAAGGTCTTTTCTCTTTTTTCAGACGATGCCGCTGCACAACTCTGGTTGAAAAAATGGCAAACCCGTTTGATTGACGAGACTGATAGTTTGCGATTAATGAAAAACTCCAACCCCGTTTTCATTCCGCGCAATCACCGCGTTGAACAAGCTTTAGCAGCGGCGAATCAAGATGATTTGCAGCCGCTGATGCGACTCTTAAAAGTGTTGGCCGATCCGTTTAAAAATCATTCTGGTGATGAGGAACTGGCGCAGCCACCATTGGCGCAAGAAACGGTTCACCAAACTTTCTGTGGAACTTAGCCAGCAGCCAAACGCTTTTCGGGAACAGAATTTTCAATCGCATTTGGTTCGCCCACATCCATGCTTTCAATTTTCATGGCGCGCTTGGTAATACGGTCGGTGGATATTCCGAGCTTATCAAGATCAGTATTCGCCAATTCAAAATGGCGCTTCAAATCACCCACACGGTCTTTCATGCGGGTTACATCTTCAAGCAGTTTCACCACCTCGCCCTGAATAACATGCGACTGTTCGCGCATGGCCGCGTCTTTCACGATAGCTTGCATGGTTTGCACAAGAAGCATCAACACGTTGGGCGATGCTAAGATAATACGCATGCGGTGAGCCTTTTGAACCACATCTTCAAACTTCTCGTTCAACTCTACATATATTGATTCAGACGGCACAAACATGATGGCCGTTTCATGGGTTTCGCCATGAACCAAATATTTCTCGGCAATGTCTTTCACGTGTTTCAGCACATCAGATTTTAGGCGCGTTTCAGCGGCTTTGCGGGTCAGCTCATCCTCGGCTTCACGCATGGCATTATAGGACTCAAGCGGAAACTTGGAATCGATCACCAGTTTCAATCGTGAATCTGGCAGACTGATCAAACAATCGGGTCTTGTGCCATTCGATAAGGTCGCTTGAAAAGCATAAGCTTTAGAATGCAAGCCATCAGTAATGATCGCTTCCATGCGGCCTTGACCAAAAGCACCGCGGGTCTGTTTGTTCGATAGAATATCTTTGAGACTCATCATCTCGCCCGACAAGGCCGCAAGATTTGTTTGCGCAGCATCAATGACGGCCAAGCGCTCATGCAACTGGCTGAGCGATTGTGCAGTGCGCTGGGTTTGTTCGTTGAGGCCATAACCTACACGTTGGCTCACTTGATCAAGCCGCTCATCTAACGTGCGTTGCAGATTGAGTTGCTGGCCTTGCGACTGCGATGTGAAATTTTGCAATGCACCAGAAATTTCAACGATACGAAATTCCAATTCACGTGAGCGTTCTTGGGCTGCCTTTCGACCAGACTGCGCACGCCAAGCCAAAATGACGGCAAGCAAAAGCAGCAACATTCCCAAAGCCGCCAATACAAGGAGAAGTTCAAGCAAACTAACAGGGCGTTGGCCGATGTGAAAAATTATGGGTTCAAGCTTCATAGAACAAAGCATAAACTGATTCGGATGTTATGGGTGACGCAAAATGGCGAGGCCCACCCAGAATACTCAACTGGGCGGGCCTCAGACCCGTGAACAACTCGGGACGGCGACAGGAGCTGCACGGATCATCTCGCTCAACCGGCGAGGGAATGGAAAGGAGAAGAGTGTTAAAAGCTCAACTGAGGAGCCCGCTCGCCTGCCCGATCCCCCGCAGGATCTGAGTGTGAAAGTGACGCTGAATCGCGGCGCTAACACAGCGCCAAAAAGGCTGGCCTTAGGCCATTTTGCGGCAAGAATGTGAACTACAATCGCTTAAGAGAAGTTATGTGCTTATGTGAATCGGAAATGCGTGTCGCCGCTAATTTCAAAGGTTCTATGACCGTCTGCATATGAAAGCCATTGGCATGAAGCAGATTTGATTCGTCATACATGATGCCAACATGACCCTCCCAGAACACTAAATCTCCACGCTTCAATCCGTCGAGATCGTTAATTTGCAACGCTGTGCCCAATTCCTTTTCCTGCATATCAGTATCGCGCGGGCATGAAACGCCGCATGCTTGGAGGGCTGTTTGTACAAGTCCTGAACAATCAAGTCCGCTTTGGGTTTTGCCACCCCACAAATATGAGACGTTTAAAAATTTTTCAGCAACTGCAACAAAATCTTCTTTCACTCCTATTTTAGCAATGTGCTTTGTAAAAACAAACCCCCCTGTTGCCAGTTCAGAATAGAGGCCTTGTTCGCCAATGACGTTTATCTTGACATTCATAGATACGAGAATTGCTGGCTGAGATTTAAAGTCTGGCCTAGGATAAAAAAATGTAGATGCTACGATTATGCGGTGAGTGGTTTGTTGCACCGCTGTGCTGAGACTTTCGCTGCGGACGTAACCCACATATTTGTCGTGATCGAGTTGAACCCAACTCCAACCGTCTTTATTTTCAAAGACCATAGCCGTCTCGCCCAAGAGTGCTTGGGTTAGTTGCATCGCATCGGGTTCTGGAGCACGGTGGACTGTGGTGCAGGGAACCACGAACTGCATAGCCGTTCCGGATACGAATCGATGAGCTTCGACCTGACCTTGAAGTCGTATATCCGCTAAATCTGATCTATAAGCATGAAGCCGCTTGTCCATCGTTCAGAGTCTTTCAGAGGTAGCAGATACAAGATCCGCCAGGCGTTCTAAATACAATGATCCGCCAACAGTGCGTTGGATCAAAACATTGCGTCTATCTTCTTCATCGCGGCGGCGCGAGACCAGCCCTATTTTACCCATGGCGTCGAGCGCGCGGGTGATGACGGGTTTGGACACATGAAGTTTTGCCGCAAGGGCGCGCACTGTGTGGGGCGGGGATTCCAAATAGATGGAAAGCAGAATTGTCATCTGGCGCACTGATAAATCAGGCTCATCATCTTTAACTTGGCTCAATCCCACATCGTGCCACAGATGTAGGGCTTGGGCGGTTGATAGCGGATAAGGCATAGGCCTACTCACAAACGTTTCGGAACCGTTTTATTGTTACGCCGATGTGGCTACGGCGCAAGCTATTTTCCATAGCGTTCGGCAATCATGGCAAAAAGCGCACGCATGGCTTGAGCCTCGCCGCCTTTTGGGCGACCAGCTTTGGCCGTCGGCACCCAGCCGAAAATATCAAAATGAACATAGATCTTTGCTTTCTCTACAAAGCGTTTGAGGAACAGAGCAGCTGTGATTGACCCAGCAAACCCGCCAGCTCCAGCGTTGTTCAGATCAGCAATGGGAGTTTCGATCATGCTGTAATAGGGCTTCCACAAGGGGAGCTGCCAGAGCGGATCGTTCTGCGCAATGGCATGCTTCATCAGGCTGGAGGCTACTGTTGCATCGTCTGTATAGAATGGTGGCAAATCTGGGCCGAGGGCCACGCGGGCCGCACCGGTGAGTGTGGCCATATCAATCAGCAAGTCTGGCTTTTCTTCATCGGCAAATGCGAGTGCCTCGCACAATACCAATCGTCCTTCCGCATCGGTGTTTCCAATTTCGACGGTCAGACCCTTTCGGGTTTTGAATACATCGCCGGGGCGGAACGCTTGGCCAGCAATGGAGTTTTCAACAGCGGGGATCAAAACGCGAAGGCGAACGGGAAGTTTGGCTTCCATGATGAGTTTGGCAAGACCCAACACGTTGGCAGCACCGCCCATATCTTTTTTCATGAGCAGCATTCCGGAAGACGGCTTTATGTCGAGACCACCCGTATCAAAACAAACACCTTTGCCCACGAGTGTTATTTTGGACGCGTTGGCCGGCCCCCATGAAAAATCAATCAACCGCGGTGCGCGGGTGCTGGCAGCACCGACGATTTGGATCAATGGAAAATCTCTGGCCAGGGATTTGCCCTTCACCACTTTGAAACTTGCCTTGTGCTGCTTTGCGAGGTGCTTTGCCTGTGCCTCTAATTCTTCTGGCCCGAGCAAGTTGGCGGGCGTGTTGATTAAATCACGCACCCAGAAGCTGGCATTTGCGGTTTTTGTAATTGCTGAAATATCAATGTCAGTTGGACATTCTAATGTAACATTGCGAGGTTCAATCTTGCGGAATGGATCATATTTATAAAGTTCAAGGCACCAGCCGAGGGCAACCAATTCGGCATTGGTCTTCAGGCTTTCAAATCGGTAATGGCCGGGTGGCAATTTGGTGGCGAGGCTTCCGAGTGTAAATGGATCGCAATCCGCAGCTGGTGCACCGACCCAGATTTCTGCGGTCTGGCCGTTTTCATTTGAAATTGTGAGCAAACTTAAGGCGCCAGCTTCAAATCCCTGGGCCTTGGCCAAGGCCTTCACTTTTGGTGCAGCATTGCTCAAGCTCTGCGCGAGCTCTGCCTTTTCGATTAAAATCAGTGGAACTGATTTAGCCTTCCCCTTGGGCAAAACAATCTGGGTGGCATCACGCATCGTCATAATCCTTAACAAATCGATTTTATCTATGGTTAATCGTTTATTGACGAAAAAGCATCATGCTTGACCGAAGTTCGTGAAATTTCAGTCGGAGTTTGATATGTCATCCCATTTTGCCTTTGCGCGAAGCCGCACAGTTTCAACGGCCTTGTTGCTTGTTGCAGGCTTGGGATTAGGAGCTTGCGCAGCAAAAAATGCTGCACTTGAATCGGATTCTATTACGACCGGCAGCACCAGCGCTCTAGGTGCTGCGGTTCCCGGGCAATCTGTCGGTTCATTCAGACGCACAGGTGCGCTGGCCCAACAATGGAATGCAAATCCATCGGATACCAAGGTCGGTTTGGAATATGCGGCCAGTTTGCAAGAAATGGGGCAAACCGATCAACAATTTGAAGT
>JAYTUV010000106.1:0-19202 GCA_043744395.1 Aestuariivirga sp. | reverse complement strand
GTTTCACGCATCAGCATTTCGCCAAAGGCGTCATTGCCGATTACGCTGAGCAACGTCGTATCGACATTCAGCCGCGCCAGATTATGGGCGATGTTTCGGGCTACGCCACCGGCTTTGATTGAGACCATGCCAGGATTAGACGTGCGCAAAATATGGGACGCCAAGGTTTTGGCTTTCACATCCACATTTGCGCCGCCAATGACCAAGACGCTCATATCAGAAATCCGTTTTTACGCCGCCTTCGGCTTTGCGGCGGTCGACAAATTCATTCAGTTCGTCAAGAATTGCCTGATCCATATGAGGTTGTTGGTATTCGTCCAACGCTTGTTTGTAAACATGGTTGGCTCGTTGCATGGCTTCTGGTTTGCCTGCTGCGGCCCATTGTTGGTTGTTGCGCCAATCGGAGATGATGGGTTGGTAGAAGGCGTTGCTGTATCTGGCAAGTGTGTGTTGCGCTCCGAAGAAATGCCCCCCGGGGCCAACTTCACGTATCGCTTCAACGCCAAGCGCATCTTCAGTGGTTTCAAGGGGTTGCAAGAATTCCATAATCATTTGAATCAAGTCTACATCCATAATGAATTTTTCAAACCCAGCCACGAGTCCGCCTTCCAACCAGCCGGCACCATGCATGATGAAGTTGCCGCCGCCCATGGTCAAAGCCCAAAGGCTAAACACACTTTCATAGGCCGCCTGCGCGTCCATCGTGTTGGCGGCGCAAGTGTTGGACGTGCGGTAAGGCAGTTTATAGCGCCGCGCCAACTGGCCACCGACCATGACCGCCTTCATATATTCCGGTGTGCCAAAGGCGGGTGCACCTGATTTCATATCGACGTTTGAAGTGAAGCCGCCATAAATAACGGGAGCGCCTTTTTTGACCAGTTGTGTGAAAGCAAGGCCTGCCATGGCTTCAGCATTTTGTTCAACGAGTGCGCCAGCCATTGTGACCGGAGCCATGGCGCCTGCTAACGTAAATGGCGTGATGCAAACGGACTGACCGCGCGACGACATTTCCATGATTCCGTTCAACATATAGGCATCAAGCTTCAAAGGAGAATTGGTGTTGATAATGGTTGTGAGGGTTGGTTCAGCTTCAAATTGTTCTTGACTGATGCCACGGGCGATGCGGGCAATTTCAAGGGCGTCGCGCACGCGGTGGGAACCGAGGCAATAAGCAGTCATTGGCTTATCCATCAGGGTTGCCATATCGCGCAATGCATCCAAATGACGGATGCCCGCATGGATGTCGACGGGTTCAACGGGATAGCCAGCACTGAAGCCGATAGCATTGAAGTGTTGGCCAAGTTTCAAGAATTTACGGTAATCAGCTTGATTGCCGGTGCGTCTGCCACCTTCCATATCATAGCAGCTTGGGGGGCTGCCCACTGTGCCGAAGACCATATTATCGCCACCTATGCGCGAGTTATTCTCGGGATTGCGGGCGTGAAGAGTGAATTCAGAGGGGGCGTAACTGAGATATTCTTCGATGAAGGCGGCTTCAAAGCGCACGCGTTCGCCGTCAATTTTGACGCCACCTGTCTTGTGCAAAAGTTCAAGTGCTTCAGGGTAAAGAAAATCCATGCCGATTTCATTCAGCACTTTGAGCGAAGCGTGATGGATCGATTCAATTTCGTCGGCGGAGAGGATGTTTGTGGGTGGAAATTTGCGTTTGATTTGGCGGCGTGACAATTGTGGTATGACGGCACCACCGCCAGCGCCCGGATTAGCGCGTGCGCCACCACGGCGACCGCGGCGAGTTTCAACTGAGCTGGTTTGTTCTTCGGTCATTTCTTATCGTCCTTTAACAGTTCAAGGGCCGGATCAGCCGCCACTTGTTTGACCAACCAATCTTCAAAACGTTTGATCTTATTTTTATTTTTGTTTTCTGATGAACACGCAAAATACCAATTGTGTTTGTGGGGTACGCGCAAGGGGAATGGCTGTTGCAAGCGGCCCAACTTAATTTCTTCTGAGGCGAAGGGGCCAATGGTCATGGCTAATCCCCTGCCCTCGATAGCTGCTTCTTGGGCGAGAATATAGGAATCCACGGATAAGCGATTGGCGGGCTTTACGGTTTTCACACCCGCTGCATCGAGCCAGATTTGCCAATCTTCTTCGGCGGTATAAACATCAATCAGCTTATGCTTTTTGATGTCGTCCATGGTTTTGAGTTTGATGGATGGAGCGCAAATGGGTGTAAGATAGGATTTGAAAAGCGGACGATAAAAATGACCGGGTAATTTGTTTCGCGCGAGGATGAGGCCGACGTCAACATTACGCTCGTCAAAATCCCAATCGAAGTATGATGTGGAAAGGCGCACTTTGACATCAGGGTATTTGCGTTCGAAATCGTGCAGGCGCGGGATGAGCCACTTGAGGGCCACGGTGACGTAAACTTGGATGGTGAGTTCGTTGTCGGTGTTGGATGGTCTTAATGCCTTGGTTTGGGCTTCGATCTGGTCGAAGGCGTCGCGCACTGTGGGGTAATAGGTTTGTCCGAGTTGGGTGAGTTCGGCTTTTCTAGCGTCGCGGCGGAAGAGTTGAATGTCGAGGCGGTCTTCCAGCAACTTGATTTGATGGCTGACGGCGGAGCGGGTGATGCCCAATTCACCCGCTGCCATGCGGAAGGACCCAAGACGGGCGGCGGCTTCAAAAGCAGTTAAAGCGCGAAGGGGTGGCAGGTCTCGTCTGGCCAATTGAGTTCACCAATCAGATTTGTTGTTTGAGCTTATAACATATGGTTTTTACACATGGGAGACTGGCAGGATGCGACAAGGTGGTGATTTTTTCTCACACTTGTTGATCCAAATTTGGGACTTTGCGAACAACTATCAGTAGCGCATGTTGCACCGAAAGGAACGAACACATGACTTCTATCGATGATCTTTCAAAACGGCGCGGTGGGCGCGAGGCTCGCAAGGCGCTTCGCTCGCGCGTGGTGCCAATGTCTGAAGCTGCGGTGCGTCCCGGCATGACGGGTGGGCAATATAAACCGCTGAAAGATGCTGATATGCAGCGCATTCATGAAACGGCTTTGAAGCTGCTCGAAACTGTGGGTTTGGGCACACCCATTCCATCATGCGTTGAGGCTGTGACGGCGCGGGGTGGTTGGATCAATGATCGCGGACGCTTGTGTATTCCGCGTTCGCTGGTGGAAGATATTTTAGGTTCGTGTGCGCGGAATTTTGTATTGCATGCGCGTGACCCACAACATGACATGGAGCCATCGGGCAACCGGGTTTATTTTGGAACAGCGGGAGCAGCTGTGCATGTGGCTGAGATTGAGACCAACTCTTACCGCGAGTCTTATTTGGCTGACCTCTATGATGCAGCACGCATTGTGGACACCTGCGAGCACATTCATTTTTTCCAACGCTGCTTGACGGCGCGGGACATGCTGAACGGGCATGACCTTGACATTAACACATTATATGCGTCGCTTGCGGGCACGAACAAGCATGTGGGCACCAGCATGGTGGAGCCTGAGCATGTGGACGAGTGTTTGCAGATTTTGCATTATGTGGCGGGTGGTGAAAAAAAGTGGCGGGAGCGGCCTTTTGTTTCGCAATCAAATTGTTTCGTTGTGCCACCGTTGAAATTTGCTGAAGATGCCTGCCGGTGTTTAGAGGTGGCAGCACGAGGCGGCATGCCTGTGTTGCTTCTCTCAGCGGCTCAGGCTGGGGCGACTTCGCCTGCGGCATTGGCCGGGACAGTTGTGCAGGCTGTGGCTGAATGTTTGGCTGGCTTGGTTTATATTAATTGTGTGGTGCCAGGCGCTATTGCGATCTGGGGGCCATGGCCATTTGTTTCGGATTTGCGCACGGGGGCCATGTCTGGTGGGTCTGGCGAGCAAGCACTCATCACAGCGGCATGCGGGCAGATGGGGCATTTCTATAACCTCACTGTGGGTTCGGCTTCTGGCATGTGCGATGCCAAGTTTCCTGATGTGCAGGCGGGCTATGAAAAAGGTGTGACGGCTGGCATTTCGGCGATGGCTGGTGTGAACATGATGTATGAAATGGCGGGCATGCATGCATCGCTTTTGGGGTTCTGTTTGGAAAGCTTGCTGATTGATAATGACATGCTGGGTTCAATCAACCGGAATGTGCGCGGCATTGAGGTGACGGATGAGACGCTTTCTCTGGATGTGATTACCGAGGTGTGCACGGATGGGCCGGGGCATTATTTGGGGTCTGACCAGACATTGAGCATGATGCAGACAGAATATGTTTATCCGCTTCTCGGCAACCGCATGAGCCCGAAGGAATGGAACGAGGCGGGGAAGCCTGATATTTTGCAAAAGGCAATTGCCAAAAAGAAGACGATTTTGTCGAGCTATTATCCCGAATATATCCCGCGTGATGTGGATGATTTGATCCGCGCTCATCATGATATTCGTTTGCCGCGCGAAGTGATGGAGTTGGGTGATCCGCGCTGGTTGAAGTAGTGGAACACCCTGTTCTCAATCGTATTCGACGCGAAAGTTTTACGCCTCTTGGTTGGTTTTCGACGCGCGATATGGGCGCAACTCAGTTTGTCATTCTCATTGGCAATGCGGGGCCAGACATGTTTCGGCGATTTGCGCGTGCGGGTGTTCAATCCATGGATGAGTGGACGCGGGCGGTTGTTGAACCGATGGCGGCCGATTTAGATGCAAAAGCAGTGTTGCCTTTTGATTTGCCGCATCAACCGTTTTTGTCTTGGGCCAGGCGTGGTGGAGCTGGACATGTTTCACCATTGGGCTTGAACATCCACCCGACATATGGGCTTTGGCATGCTTACCGGGCGGCCCTTTTGTTTCCAGTGGAGTTCGATTTGCCGCGTATGGCGGCGGGTGCACACCCGTGCGAGACATGCGTCCTAAAACCGTGTTTAAGCGCCTGCCCTGTTTCAGCATTTGATGGCAAGGCTTATGATGTTGATGTTTGTGGCACGCATGTGAACGCGGACGCAAATGAATGCATGGATGGTGGGTGTTTAGCGCGCCGTGCTTGCCCGATCGGCGCTACCTTTCAATATGCTAAGCCACAGGCACAGTTTCATATGCAAGCATTTGCGAAAGCGCGGTTGAAGTGAGTTATCAATTTATTGAAGAGAAATTAGCACGCGGCGAAACCATTATTATGGATGGTGGCACGGGCACAGATATTCACCGGCGTGGTGCGCCGATGAGCGGTGATGTTTGCGAACCTGACCCACCCGCATATCGTGCGCGAGGCGAAGGCTGCGGCGGTTGAGCACAAGGTTGCGGTGGCGGGATCAGTTTCGACGATGCGGCCTGTTGTGGCGGGGTCTGACCGCGCAGATTTGACGACAGATTGGACGGAGGCCGAGGCTCGTGCGTTGTTTAAGCGCGAGGTTGAGAATTTGAAGGCGTTTGGTGTTGACCTCATCATGATGGAGATGATGCGCGATACGGATTACTCTGTTAGGGCCACCGACGAGGCGATTAGAACTGGCCTTCCAGTTTGGGTTGGGATTTCGGTGGAGCGCAATGCGGATGGCAAGTTGGTGGGGTTTGGGCGACCTGACCAAATGTTTGAAGATGTGGCCCCTGTCCTTACTGCCTTGAAACCAAGCGTGATGAGCATTACGCACACATCTCGAAACGACACCGATGAAGCTATAAGGATTTTGCGCAAGTCTTGGGCGGGGCCGATGGGCGCTTATCCCGAATGTGGATTTTTTAAAACGCCGAATTGGCAATTTGTGGATGTGATTACGCCTCATGATCTGGTTTCAAAATCGCGCGATTGGCAGAAGCTCGGGGTTTCTGCTTTAGGTGGGTGCTGTGGTATTGGGCCTGAGCATATTCACCTGTTGGCAAAGGAGATGAAATGAAAACGGGATCATGTTTGTGCGGAGCTGTGGCTTATGAAATTACGGGGCCGATGAAAGATGCGCTCGCTTGCCATTGCACACAGTGCCGCAAGCAGACTGGCAACTACTGGATTTCGAGTGGCGTAGCTGATGCCGATTTGAAACTCACGAGACAGGATGGCTTGAAATGGTTTACATCCAGCGAAACTGCCAAGCGCGGGTTTTGCAAAGAATGTGGATCGAATTTGTTTTGGAAGCAAAACGGTTCCGACACCACATCGATATGTGTGGGTGGGATTGATGGCAAGACTGGGTTGAAACTCGAAGGTCATATATTCTGCGATGACGCTGGCGATTATTACGAGATCAGCGGCGGAGACTATCAAAAGGACCAATGGTGACAACTGCGTTACTTTGCCCACAGGGTGCATTTGTCACTGGCTTTGCGTAACGTTTTCTCTAATTTGCTCCTGATTAATGAATTAGAACGGGACGCTTGTGGATAAATTTTTTGGTTTTCTGTTCTTGCTGGTATCGAACGCTTTTGTGTTGCCAGCAAATGCCGACGCTTTGCATGGGCAGCAACACATTCTCAACATCGCGATTGAGAATACTGGCCTCTACACGATTTCAATGTGGGTGCCATTTGGTTCAACATCTGATTCTGTTCCAGGCATTGCACATGTTTTGGAACATTTGAAATTCAAAAACAGTGATGGCAAGGGATTTACGGCGTTTGACGTGGTTCCTGGTTCAAACTCGAATGCTGCAACAACTTATCAATACACAAGATATGATCTCAATGTGCCGCCCGGTGGACTGGCAGAGGGATTGCGCAATTTAGCAAAGATGATTGAGCCGCTTTCGATCACTGATAGAGATTTGAAAATCGAGAAATTAGTTGTCACTCAGGAGCTGCTGCAGCGCACGCAGAGCGACCCCGATACACAGTTTTATCTGGATTTTAATTCGGAGATGTTCAAAGGTATGACGTTTGAAAAATATCCCGGCGGTTCAGTGGGTGATGTTGCAAAAGTTTCAATGGAAGATGTTATCAGTTTTGATGCTGTACATTATCAGAACTCATCATTCTTTCTGCAAATTTCAGGGCCATATCTGACGCCGGAAAATCGGCAAGCCATCAGCGCTACTTTCCCAAATGCAGTTTATGGTGGCTTTTTAGTGAACCGCGAGTTTCGTGTGAAGCGCGAAGATAAAGACCTCATGGACTTGCCTTCTTTGTTGCCAGAGTCTGCGGTGGCAACAATTGAACCTTCAACATTTGAAAAACAAAAAACCTCTGATCGTGCGCGAACAATAAAAATGACATGGTCCAAAATTGTTGCGGCACCTACGCCTTGGCGCGCTGTTGCCGCGTCTTCAGTTTTGGCAGATGCCATGCGCAGCAGGCTGGCCGAAGGTTTGCGTGATAAGATTGCCGATGATGCGGGGCTTGTGCAAAGTTGGAGTATTAATGTTGGGCGTGTGAGCGAGGGCATTTGGCAAATTCAATTTGCGGCTTCGCTACAAAATGGTGTGACGCCTGCGCAAGTGCAGACCGTTTTGGAGAACTACCTTTCGGCACTGGCGGCGGGTGGTATTTCTGAACAGAGTTTTGAGCGTCTGAAAAAGCGCAATTTTCTGCTCAGCGAGTGGGAGAATGTTGATGGTCGCGTCCGTAGCTTAGGGCAAGATATTGTAGATTTTGGATATAAAAATGCGACTTCCTATTTGCATGAAATTGAGTTGCTGGAACTTAAAGACGTCAACAGTCTTATGGTGGCGCTTCAAAAACCTGGCCGTATTGGTGTCGCGTTGATTTCACCTGCGGGGACTGCCCAATGAATATATTTTTAAAGATTTTTTTCAGTTTATTTTTATTTGTGAACCCGGCTTTTGCGACCGATATTCCATTGGTGGAATTTAAAACTCCACATGGCATTCCGGTCACTTATTTGCGAACCGATTTGCAAGATACTGTTGCTATTGCAATTGCATTTGATTGTGGACTTGCTTGCGATGACCAGAATGGCCCAGCAGTTGGTCAATTGGCTCCAGCTATGTTTCTTGATGGTGCAGATGGGAAGAGCTCGTCGGAGCTTTACGAGTCTTTTCAGGATGTCGGAGGCGATTTAAATATTAGCTCTACGCCAGATCAAACTTATGTTGCTTTGTCTGCGCCCAGCAAAGGCATTGAGGGTGCTGTGAAATTGGCGAATTTGGTTTTTCGCAAACCGGATTTTCCAGAAAGTCGTTTTTTGCGCAAACGCGAAACAGTTGCACAGCGCATTGAAGAGGCTATGGCCTATCCTGATTTTCGCATGCAACAGGCGTTTTTTGATGCGGCAATTGGTACACATCCCTATGTGCGTAGCATGTTGCCAGTTGTTTCAAGCGTCCGCGCGATCCAACGCGCCGACTTGTTCAAATGGAAGGAGAGCCATTTAGCATTGAATGGAATCATCGTTTCTGTTGTTGGCAAGATTGATCAAGCGCAAGCTGGTGCATTGGTTGACCAATTGCTTGATGGCTTACCACAGAAAAATAATCTGCCGCCTGTCTCACCCATAAATTTTAAACTCAGCCCAACTGCGCCCATTGTAGTGGCGGGTGACAAGGGTGACCAAGCGATTGTGACTGTGGGTTCTGTCTATCCAAGCGGTGAATCTTTAAAAGATTGGATGGCGGGAAGCATGCTTTCAACTATCTTTTCAGGTGATCAAAAATCACGGTTGTTTAAAGATATTCGCGAGGCCAATGGGGCGACTTATGGTTTGCAGCCTTCGATCAATTTTTATGAAGCTATGGGTATGAATACAATTGGTGGGCGCGTTAGCAAGGCGGCCTTGTTGCCCACACTCGACATTGTTGCCAAATCATGGGACAGGTTTCGTGTTGAGGGGCCGACGCCAGCCGAGACCGAAAATGCGAAGGCAAACCAGCTGAACATGTTGAATATTTTGTCGCGCAATCATGTGCAAATGGCTGGTACACTGCGCGATTACCGAACGGGACATTGGAGCACGGCAGAACTGGCTATGCTGCCAAGTTTGATCAAGAACTTGAATTTGAATGACCCGGCAGTATTAAAGCGCTATTTCCCTGAACACCCAATTATCGTCGTGGCACAATGAGCATTTCTTTTTGATGGATCTCAACCAATATCAAATTCCACTGATACCACGCTGGCTGGGCTTTGTGGCGTGCTGCGTTGGCATGTTTATGGCGATTTTAGACATTCAAGTTGTGGTAACCTCGCTTGCAGTCATTGAGAAGGCTTTGAATATTGGTGAAGATCAGATGAGCTGGATTCAGACCAGCTATCTGATTGCAGAATCTATTGCGATTCCTATGACGGGCTTGTTGATGCGGGTGTTTGCGATGAGGCGGCTGATGGTTATGTCGCTTTTGGCTTTCACGTTGGCCTCCATTGGTTGTGCATTTAGCACTGGCTTTTATGATCTCATTGTGGGGCGTGTTTTGCAGGGGTTTAGCGGCGGTGTGATTATTCCGATTGTTTTCTCAGGCATATTCTTGCTTTTCCCAAAGGGTATTCAACAGAGCATTGCAACAACCACAGGCGGCTTTCTTGCAGTGTTGGCCCCTGCTGTAGGGCCTATGGCCGGAGGTTGGATTACCGAGCATTTTACTTGGCATTGGTTGTTTTTGATCAACGTTATCCCTGGCATTGTGGCAATTACAGTTGGTTATCTCACACTGCCTAATGGTCGGTTGCAGCTGACGTTATTAAAAACGCTGGATTGGTTTTCACTGGTATTAATGGCTGTGGCGATGGCTGCACTTTTGGTGGGCCTGAAAGAAGCTCCGACGCGCGGTTGGACTGATATTTGGGTGTTGTTCTGGTTTGTGCTGTCGCTTGTTTGTGCTGTGTGGATGTGGAAGCGGCCTGATCCTGCAATTATGTTCCACCTGCTCGAAGATCGTGCCCTTGCTTATGGATGCGCATTAAGTTTTGTTTTAGGGATTTGTCTTTTCAGTTCAGTTTTCTTGATGCCGGTGTTTTTGGCCTTTGTGCATAATTATGGCCCGATGAAAGTTGGCACCTACACGCTTGTGACGGGAATCGCACAATTGATTTGTGCGCCGATCATTATTCAAATTGACCGAAAATGCGATGCGCGGTTTCTGTCTGCAATCGGGTTCACGTTGTTTGGTATCGGGCTTTTTATGAGCACGCGACAAACTGTGACGACTGATTATTGGGAGATGTTCTGGCCGCAGGCGGTGCGTGGTGTGGCCATTACCATGTGTATTCTGCCGCCAATTCGCTTTGCGCTGGCTTTGATGCCGCTGGACAAGATTGGCGATGCTTCAGGCATCTTTAACGTGGCGCGGAATGTGGGTGGTGCCATTGGAATTGCATTGGTTGATACAATTATGATTGGCCGTACACCGGAACACATTGATCAGATTAAGGAACTTATGGTCTCCAATCCTGACTCGGCGGCCCAGGCCTTGGGTTTAGCAGTTGCAGATTTGCCGACGACCGATGATTTTGCGGGCCTGTTAGGTATCTCGGACAGCTTGCAGGCCGCAGGGCTGACATTGGCGATCAACGAGGCTTGGGTGCTGCTGACTGTGGCATGTTTGTTGGCTTTGCCGATTCTCTGGCGGATGGGGCCGATGCAGAGTGCCCTTCCCTTGGCTAAACTCGCGCAGAGCTTGAAAGATGGGCAAACCTCTGCACTTTAAACGTGTGTAAAACAATCAATCTTTAAAACTATATTTTTTTCTGATTGTGCGCTGGGGGCTTGACGCATTGTCAAGGCCCTATCGTCTCACGCTCCACTGCGAAGTACTTGTTGCGGATTAAACTGAGGTAACACTTGAGCTTGGACCCAGAATCGGGCGATTGTCAGGTTATCAACAAGACGCGCAAGTCTGTGGACACAATATCTAGTGTTAACTTCTCATTAACACACTAGCTATTGACGAGAATGGACCGACTGCACTATCTTCGAGATCAAGGTCGTGCAGCGGGTTATGGGTTGAAAAACCGGTTTTCTGCGTAAGTTCAAAGCGATAGTCGGCACGCGTTGGGGTGGCAATGTCCACCAATCAGGAATTAGGCGTTGAGCATGGGGTTCGGGGGCTCTGTGGGCGTTTTTGTGCGCCTACGGGGATAATTTTAGAAATTACTGGGGTCAAAAATGAAGATTGAACGAAAATATACCACGGCAGGCGCAGGCTCTTATGCAGGACTAGAGTTCCGCAAGGCTGTGAGCGAAATCAAGAACCCTGATGGTTCAATCGTATTCCGTCTGGCCGATATTGAGGTTCCGTCCACTTGGAGCCAAGTGGCAACTGATATTCTGGCTCAAAAATATTTCCGCAAAGCTGGTGTTCCAAAAATTCTGAAGCGTCTTGAAGAAGAAACTGTTCCGTCATGGCTTTGGCGTTCGGTAGCTGATGACGAAGCACTGGCACATTTGCCATTAAAGGAACGCACACGCGGCGAACAAAGCGCCCAAGAAGTGTTCAACCGCCTTGCTGGCACCTGGACGTATTGGGGCTGGAAAGGCAATTATTTCAGCACTGAGGAAGATGCGCTGGCATTTTATAATGAGCAGTGCTTCATGTTGGCTACACAAAAGTGCGCACCAAATTCTCCACAGTGGTTCAACACTGGTCTTCATTGGGCTTACGGCATTGATGGGCCTGCACAGGGGCACCATTATGTTGACCATGAAACGGGTAAGCTGACAAAATCCAAAACTGCTTATGAGCATCCGCAGCCGCATGCTTGCTTCATTCAATCTGTGTCTGATGACTTGGTGAATGAAGGCGGGATCATGGATCTTTGGGTGCGGGAAGCGCGCCTATTTAAATATGGTTCAGGCACGGGTTCAAACTTCTCATCGCTTCGCGGCGAAGGCGAAAAACTTTCAGGCGGTGGCAAGTCTTCCGGCTTGATGAGCTTCCTGAAAATTGGCGACAGGGCTGCTGGTGCTATTAAATCTGGTGGCACAACACGCCGCGCCGCCAAGATGGTTGTGGTTGATGTGGATCATCCAGATGTTGAAAATTATGTGATGTGGAAGGTGAAGGAAGAGGAAAAGGTTGCCTCGCTTGTGACCGGTTCCAAGATTGTTAAGAAGCATTTGACTGCAATCATGAAGGCTTGCGTGAATTGCGAAGGCCCAGGCTCTGATTGTTTTGAAATTGAGAAAAACCCTGCCCTCAAGCGCGCTGTTAAAGACGCGCGCAAGAATTTGGTACCTGATAACTACATCAAGCGCGTCATTCAATTTGCTAAGCAAGGCTATAATGATATTTCTTTCGATACTTATGACACTGACTGGGATGGCGAAGCTTACCGGACTGTGTCCGGTCAAAATTCAAATAACTCCGTTCGTGTGACTGATGAGTTCTTGGATGCTGTTGAAAAGAACGGTGATTGGAATCTGCTGAACCGCACCAATGGAAAGATTTTCAAGACACTGAAAGCGGCTGAGCTTTGGGATAAGATTGGCCACGCGGCTTGGGCATCGGCTGACCCTGGAATTCAGTTTCATTCAACCATCAATGATTGGCACACGTGCCCAGCATCTGGTGAAATTCGCGCGTCTAATCCTTGTTCAGAATATATGTTCTTGGATGATACGGCGTGCAACCTTGCGTCCTTGAACCTGCTGCAGTTCCGTGAACCTAATTCGAACAAGTTTGATATTGCATCGTTTGAACATGCAGTTCGTTTGTGGACGTTGGTCCTTGAAATTTCAGTGATGATGGCGCAGTTCCCGTCCAAGGAAATTGCACGTCTTTCATTTGAATATCGTACACTCGGCTTGGGTTTTGCAAACATTGGCGGGTTGTTGATGATTGCCGGCATTCCCTATGACAGCCATGAAGGCCGCGGCATTTGCGCTGCAATTTCTGCCATCATGACCGGCATTTCATATGCCACGTCGGCTGAAATGGCGCGAGAACTTGGGCCGTTCGCTGGCTTTGCCAAGAACCGCGAACACATGCTGCGTGTCATGCGCAATCATCGCCGGGCTACTTATGGTGCTGCTGTTGGCTATGAAGGTGTTCGCACCGCGCCGGTTCCGCTGGATGAAAATGACATCAAAGATAAGTCATTGCTTGCTGCGGCGCGACGCGCTTGGGATTTGGCTGTTGAAATGGGTGAAGCCCATGGTTACCGCAATGCCCAATCAACTGTTGTGGCACCAACCGGCACAATTGGCTTGGTGATGGATTGCGATACCACCGGTATTGAACCTGATTTTGCTTTGGTGAAGTTTAAAAAGCTGGCTGGTGGTGGCTATTTCAAAATCATCAACCAAGCTGTGCCCGAAGCGCTTCGCACATTGGGCTATACGCCTGAGCAGATTGAATTGATCATTGGTTATGCCGTGGGCCATGGCACATTGTCGGATGCGCCTGCGCTGAACCATGCGCAACTCAAGGCCAAGGGATTTGGCGATGAGCAGATTGCAAAGATCGAAGGCGGTTTGGCTTCGGCATTTGATATCAAGTTTGTATTCAACAAATGGGCTATTGGAGAAGATTTCTGTAAGAATGTTCTGAAGTTGACAGATGCTCAGCTCAACGACTTTTCGTTTGATATGTTGGCTCATCTGGGCTTCTCACGCAGCGATATTGATAAGGCCAATGTGCATGTTTGTGGTGCCATGACTTTGGAGCAAGCGCCGGGTTTGAAGGAAGAACATTTGCCGGTGTTTGATTGCGCCAATCCTTGCGGTCGCATTGGCAAGCGCTTTCTTTCGGTTGAAAGCCACATTCGCATGATGGCGGCTTCGCAACCTTTCATCTCGGGTGCGATTTCGAAAACCATCAACATGCCAAATGATGCTTCGGTTGAAGAATGCGCAGCATCATACATGTTGTCGTGGAAGCTTGGTGTTAAAGCCAATGCTTTGTACCGCGATGGTTCGAAGCTTTCGCAGCCACTTTCTTCGCAGCTGATTGCTGATGAGGATGATGAAGATGTGGATGCTGTTGAAACATTGATGGCAAAAGCACCGCAACAACGCGTGGAAGTGATTGTTGAAAAAATCGTTGAGAAGATTATTGAGCGTGCGCAATCACGCGACAAGCTTCCTGGCCGTCGCAAGGGCTATACTCAAAAGGCTGTTGTGGGTGGGCATAAGGTTTATCTGCGCACTGGCGAATATGATGATGGCAAGCTGGGTGAAATCTTCATTGATATGCACAAGGAAGGTGCAGCCCTTCGCGCCATGATGAACAACTTCGCCATCGCCGTGTCAGTTGGCTTGCAATATGGTGTTCCGCTGGAAGAATTTGTGGATGCGTTTACATTCACTAAATTTGAACCCGCTGGGATGGTGCAAGGCAACGAGTCTATCAAAAACGCAACATCGATCCTTGACTATGTGTTCCGTGAACTTGCTGTGTCTTATCTCGGTCGTCATGAGCTTGCTCATGTTGAAGCTTCAGAAATGGGCTTTGACGCTTTGGGCAAGGGTGTGGGCGATGATGAGCCCAAGACTGCGCCGGCGCAGCGTTTTGTTTCTGCTGGTTTTGTGCGTAAGCAAAACTTGGCAAATGTCGTTGTGATGCCGCAGGCTTCTTCTGCTTCATCGCAATCTCCATCACATGCGTTGTTAATGCGCGCAGCAGAAAGTATTGGCGTGTCGGTTGGTAGTTTGGCTTTGGCTGAACCGGCAGCTCCTGCCTATACTTATGAAACAGTGTCTGGTGTTGCTCCACAAATGGACCAACGCGTTCAAGCCCGCATGAAAGGCTATGAAGGTGATAATTGTGGCGAGTGCGGAAACTATACGATGGTGCGCAATGGCACATGTTTGAAATGCGATACATGCGGTTCAACAAGCGGTTGTTCGTAAGCTTATAAGAATTGATTTGAGAAAGCCGGGGATATCCCGGCTTTTTTATTTGAGATGATGTTGCCATTCTTTAATTTTGGCGAACATGTTTAGAAAATCCACTGCACAACACTTTGTGAATATGCATCTGCGATGTGTTTCACTCGCGAATGGTCAACGCGTTGAACTCAAGAGTTCTTCGCTCGATTTCAACGTCTGTCGAGTCGAACATAGATCTAACGCGACGCGCCAGATGACGACAGACTGCAACGCAATTGGAACCTTAAATCGGTCAGTAGATGTTGATAAAACTGCAAATCAATCTAATTTTTTTCAAAAAAGTGATTGAGATATGTTTTACATGTGGAATGTAGGAAATGTAAATTTCCATAAATAATATAATCAGTGTACTGATTATGCGCCAAAAATCATTGTTTTTTGCAGCTAAAATGATTCTCAAATTTGATCTGTGTACAGATGATTAATCAATCACAAAAAAATTTACTTTTTGTTAGCCAAGTCGGCGCACACACAACATGTTGTCGGCATATTGCCGAATCACACAATCGGGTTCAAATAAGTGCCAGTTACAAACGTTGAAGAGAAAAATATATTTCTGTTGATGTTTGTTACAAGTATGTCGGGCCTGCGTTGTGGGGCATTAACAATTAATCTCTAGGAGAGAACACTATGGCTGCTGCGAAAAAAGTTGCGAAAAAAGCTGCAAAGAAACCTGCTAAGAAAGCTGCAAAGAAAGTTGCTAAGAAGCCAGCGAAGAAGGCTGCTGCAAAGAAGAAGTAATTCTTTTTACGCAACTAAAATACAAAACCCCGGAGCGCTTTATGCCTTCGGGGTTTTTTATTGGGCACTGGCCCCTCCTGTTCGCGTAGGGCGAACTGTCCTCCCCTGAGGTAGGGGAGGAATGGGTGCATTATTGATAAACGTAAATTTTCGCGCCTACTTTAACGCGACCATAAAGATCAATCACATCGGCGTTCATCATGCGGATGCAGCCGGATGAGACGGCACCGCCGATTGAAGCTTCATTGTTGGTACCATGAACGCGGTACATGCGGCCACCAATATACATAGCGCGCGCACCAAGTGGATTGCCGGGGCCGCCTGTCATAAATGGAGGAATGATGTGGCCCTTTAATGCTTCACGTTCGATCATCACTTGTGGGGGAGTCCAGCTTGGCCATTCTTGTTTTGCAACGATTGTGGAGTTGCCACTCCACTGCATGCCCTCACGCCCAACACCAACAGAATAGCGAATGGCCTCGCCCTTCGCTGATACGAAATAAAGCGCTCGCTCTGGTGTTTTAACAATCAAAGAGCCAACAGGATATTTCGTTTCATTCCAATCAACGACGCTGCTCGAGGTTTTGCTTGAAAGAACTTTACCTGCCTGGCCGAAGCTTGCGGGTGTTATCAAAGGTTGCTGTGTGCGGCTTTTGCGGCCAAACACACATTCGAAAAACGTGCTACATTTTTTGCTTGGGACAACGCTAACCGCTGCGACTTTCACTTTTGTAATTTTTTTAACTTCAGGGGCACGCGAAACTGAACCTGTAACGAGATTTGCTTCTAGGGCGCCACGAGCATTTTTAATTTTCAAATCGAGAGCTTGTTTCTGAAGTTGAAGCGCCTTCAATTCGGCGGTTTTCTTCTTTTTGACAAGCAATACAGAATTTGGATCAGTAACTGTTGCACCATGGACTGCTGGCAAAGTTACGCCAAACAAAGTAGCGGCAACTGCAACTGCAAAGACTTTATTTAACATCAAAAGACCTCATGAAATGATCGCGTATGGATAGAGCCCCCTATCTGATTCAGCAATGGAAACGGTTAATTTTCTGGTAAATTTAACCTGATGTGGAGTTCTCGCAACTGTTTTGGCGTTGCGGGCGACGGGGCCGACATCAACAAGTCTTCGGCCTGTTGATTCATTGGGAAAAGTGTGACTTCGCGCAAGTTGTGTGCGCCAACAATCAACATCACCAAACGATCAACACCAAAGGCCATGCCACCGTGGGGCGGTGCGCCGAATTGGAAGGCGCGGTAAAGCCCGCCAAATTGGTCTTCAACTTCGGCTTTGCTTTTACCGGTGATCTCGAAGGCTTTCACCATGGTTTCTGGCGAATGGTTGCGGATGGAGCCTGAGGCAATTTCAAAACCATTGCACACCATATCATATTGGAAGGCGCGGATGGTCAGCGGGTCTTGGCTGTTCAACGCATCAATGCCGCCTTGTGGCATGGAGAAAGGGTTGTGAGCAAAGTCGATGCGCTTTTCTTCATCGCTCCATTCAAAGAATGGAAAATCAACAATCCACGCAAAAGCGAATTCGTTTGCGTTGATAAGGTTCAACTCTTTGCCCACGAGGCTTCTTGCATCGCCAGCGAATTTATAAAACTTCTCTGGGCGGCCAGCGACGAAGAAGCAGGCATCGCCTACACTAAGACCGAGTTGCGTGCGGATAGCTTCCGTACGCTCAGGTCCGATGTTTTTGGCTATTGGGCCAGCTGCTTCAACTGCCTCAAACCATTTTTTGTAGAGTCCTTTCGCCACTTCGTGCTGTCCGTTCAAAGTTGCTTGCTCAATTCCTTCGGCAAGTAGCTGAACATCAACATCGGAAAGCGAATCTGATTTCTTTCTCCAGAACACATAACCTAGACCTGGTTGACCCTGTCCTTGCGCCCAGGAATTCATGCGGTCACAAAACGCGCGACTTCCGCCTTTGGGAGCTGGAATCGCCCAAACTTCTACCTTTGGATCATTTGCAATCATGCCCGCAAATACTTTGAAGCCTGATCTCGCAAAGCTCTCGGTGACGGCTTGCATCTCAATGGGGTTGCGCAGATCTGGCTTGTCAGACCCATATTTGCGGATGGATTCAGCATGGGGGATGCGGCGCACTGTTGGGCGCACCGTTTTGTTGCCTTTGAAAGTGTTGAACAGTTCAAGGATCACCGGTTCCATAGTGGCAAACAGATCTTCCTGTGTGACAAAGCTCATTTCCAGATCGAGCTGGTAGAACTCTCCCGGAAGGCGATCAGCGCGCGGGTCTTCATCACGGAAGCATGGTGCAATTTGGAAATATTTATCAAAGCCCGCGACCATCAGTAGTTGCTTATATTGTTGTGGCGCTTGCGGAAGTGCGAAAAATTTACCCGGATGGATGCGACTTGGAACCAAAAAATCTCTAGCACCCTCAGGAGATGAGGCCGTCAAGATTGGCGTTGTGAATTCGTTGAACTCTAATTCATTCATCTTATGCCGCAAGTGCGAGACAACCTTGCTGCGGGTCATGATATTTTTGTGAAGTGTTTCGCGGCGCAAATCGAGGAAGCGATATTTCAAACGAATGTCTTCAGGATATTCGGTGTCGCCAAAAACAGGCAGTGGCAATTCAGCAGCTTGAGACAAAACTTCAATCTCTGTAGCGTAAACTTCAATCTCGCCTGTTGGCATGTCTTTGTTTTCGGTGCCAGCAAGGCGCACGCGCACTTTGCCATCAATGCGCACCACCCATTCACTGCGCAATGTTTCTGCAATCTTAAAGGCAGGTGATGAGGGGTCGGCCACCACTTGAGTCAGGCCGTAATGATCCCGCACATCCAGAAACAACACACCGCCATGATCACGCACCCGGTGAACCCAACCTGAAAGACGGGTTTCAGATCCTGCGTGTTCTACACGGAGATCGCCACATTTGTGGCTGCGATAGGCGTGAGTCATGTGTATAAATCCTTGAATTTTCCGCTAAAGCGCATGAGCCTAGCGATTTGTCAAGGTTACGAATTATTGATCAAAAAAGGTATGGATTAGCCGTTTGAAGCGAAGACAGATTTAATTTTTTTCTTCTTAACCCCGAGTTTGGCGTCTTTCACTTTCACCTTCGGTTTGGCTTCCCAGAAAAAATGAAATGGCTTACGAGGCCCTGCATCCAGAGACGAATTCAATGACGAACCGCCAAAATCAAATAGACCGCCATTGATTTGAAATGTGCTGTTTTTGTAGCCCGCTTTTTCAACGAGTGCGAAAAGCGTTGCAGCATTTTGCGGCGCTAAACGCACGCAACCATGTGAGGCCCGCGTTCCTAACCTGGCAATATGGTAGCTGCCGTGAATTGCATGACCTTCGCCAGTAAAAAACATCGAATAAGGCATTGGCGCATCGTCCCATTCTTTGGAAAAATGTTCTTTTTCTAAGCGGAAGGGGTGAAACGTACCGGTTGGCGTATCATAGCCAGCGCCACCCGTTGAGACCAACCATTCATATTTTTTCTCACCATCAACGGTCACGCTCATGCGTTGGCTGACTTTGCTAATAACGACCGATACTTTCATTGCAGAAGCAGACAAAGTCATTGCTGCTAAAACCACAGCAGTTATAACACAGTTTTTTAATGTTGATTTTATGTTCACAAGAATCTCCACGTTGCCCGCCCGCCTTCGTGCAAACTAGTCTATTGTGTGATCAAGGTCGAGTGTGAATTGTACGATTTTCACTTGCAGATTACGCGCTCGTCAATGATAGTTATTAGAT